>NZ_JBJZOU010000011.1:0-120349 GCF_057808395.1 Serratia sp. TSO36
GCCGCAGTTGGATAAACTGTTGTCATCAGTAAACAAAGAGATCTTAAATCGTCCAGCTAAGGAAGAAATGACCTTATTGTTCTGGGCGATAAATAACGCTATCTTTGACAAGAACACGCCAGAGCGGCTCAAGATCATTACGGATCTGGTCAAGGCGGGGGCAGATCCATTACAACCTCAACCTAACACGCCAGGTAGCCCCGCTGAGTTTGTTATGAAGGCGGACAAAGGCGTCTGGATACAGGCCATGCTGGAAGGTGGCCTTTCTCCAAACGCCAGAGATAAGGTTCATAATCAACCTATTATTTTTGAAAGTTTTGAAGCGAAGAATACCGAAACATTAAAGGTGCTGATTGCGAACAAAGCTGATGTTAATATCAAAGGGGCTATGAACAGAACGCCATTAATAAATGCGCTGTATAACAGTTGCCCTGAGCACATTGAGGTTCTTTTGGCTCATGGCGCTAACCCCTTAGCCAAAGATGATTTTAATGACAGCTTCCTTTCTCTGATTTCTGCGGAAATAGCCAAAGGAGACAAAAGTAATTCTTATATAAAAAAATTAATTAAAATTAAAGAGAAGATAAACATTGTGAATTAGTTAGCTTTCAGATGGGTGAAATAACGGGCGTTTGACGTGGGCGGGTATGGCATGAAACACATTATTCTGATTATCACCGTGGTGCTGTCGATGTTTGTGATGCAGGGATGCAAGCAAGGTAGGGATCTACAACCACAGGATTACTTTGAAGGGAAGCAGCTGGACATCGCCAACATCATCTACGAGGGTGACAGGCAAAAGCTGGATAAGGTTTTACCGGCGGTAAGCAAAGAAACGTTAAATCGGCCGGCCAAGGCGGAGATGACGTTGCTATTCTGGGCGATAAATAACGCTATCTTTGACAAGAACACGCCAGAGCGGATCAAGATCATTACGGATCTGGTCAAGGCGGGGGCAGGCCCACTGCAGCCTAGGCCGGAAGGGAGAAGTAGCCCCGCTGAATTTGTTATGAAAGCAGATAAGGGAATTTGGATAAAATCCATGTTAGATGGGGGACTATCTCCTAATGCAAAAGATAAAATCAATAATAAGCCAATTATATTTAAAAGTATTCTTGCCAAGAATACAGAGACATTAGAGGTCATGCTGGATTATGGTGCGGATATAAATGTAAGAAATTCACTGGGTGATACGCTGCTCATCGATGCTTTAGACTATCACTCCTATGACCACGTCATTCTTCTATTAGAAAAGGCGCCGATAGCGATATAAGAGGCAACTCGGGTTGGACGATGGGTAATCAACTACAACGGCTGATTAATAGGAGTCAGGACGGCAGTGAGGCGAAAGAGTCTCTTGAGCGCATCAAAGACGAGCTAATTAAGCGTGGTGGGAAATGGCCACCTGCTCCTGTCAGTCAATAGGCCATTCTCAGTATCCCAAGGGTGTAGAGGGATACTGATACGATAAAAAAGCAACGTTGGGCCGTGGTCACGTTTAAAATGGAGATGACATGAGGCACATCGCTCTTATAGCCTAGTAACTCAGACCTGCGTGGGCCGCGATGTCACCACGGAGGTGGCCGGCAGCCTGCTGGAAAAGATCGGCAAAATCCGCAGCAGCATAGCGGCAGCGCGCCAGTATATCATTGCCCCGGTGGTGTGTGTGGGGAGCCAGCAAATCAACGTGATGGCCTTGATGCTGGAAACGCTGGAGGTGGTGCAGCAGACTGCCGCCCACACCCACAGCAACACCGGCGCACCGCAGAACGCGCAGGCAATCAGCGCCGCCGGCACGAAGTCCAGCCAGCTGAAAAGCAAATACGCGCCAGTGATTGGGTAGGGCTAAATATTGATCGCTCGGACCGATCAATAATGAGTAATTGATCTACACAACCAATTATCTTTTGAGTGCGTAACCGTGTAGAAATTGAACAAACAAGAAAGCCAACACCAGGAAACACCAGCCCGCCTCGTGCGGGCTTTTTTATGTTTTGATCTAACATGAAGGGGGTGGTGCACTTACGTGAACGTTCGGAAAGTGCCAACAGCAGACATTGGCTGAATAGAAAGTTGCCGTGATGTGTTTTCATTAACTCTGGTTACTTTAGAATGGCCTCGTTGAAACGAGAGAACTGGAGTGAAAATGTTTGCTGATTTTGGTGTCGTGAATTTCTGGACGTACCTGCTTGGTGCGACGTTGATAGTCCTTGTGCCCGGCCCTGAAACCATGTTCGTGATTAAAACTAGCATTACCAGCGGCATCAAGCGGGGCTTCGCTGCAATATTTTCCATTCTCCTAAGCGACGTTATTCTGGTTCTGCTGGCATGGTGTGGACTGGCCGCGGTCATAAACTCAACCCCTGCCTTATTTAACGCCATCAAATACGCAGGCGCTGCTTATCTTTTTTATCTCGGTATCCAGACGATACGCGCTATCTTTAAGCCAGCTGTCGAAACGAGTGAGGAAAAGAAATCTTCAGCTGATGCCGGGGGAATCATTGGACGCGGAATGCTGGTTACTCTACTGAATCCAAAGACGTTGCTGTTCTATATCTCTTTCTTCGCCCAGTTCATCAATGTTCAGGCTGAACACTCCTGGATGGCGTTTATCATTCTTGCAGCAGTAATGTTCGCAATTACTCTCGTTTATTTCGGCTTTCTCGTTTTCTGCGGCTCTTATCTGCTCAGCCGCCTGAAAGGCAACCGTAGGTTATCTTCCATTGGAAACGCGCTGGTAGGTATGTTCTTCATTGGATTTGCAGCACGACTCGCAAGCGCAACTTCCTAACTGGACAGCTAAACCGCCGTGAGGCGGTTTTTTTACGTTCTTTCGATAGATGGGACGTCCGCTTATCGAAAGCTGACGTCAACAAGTTACAGTATGTGGCAACCATTGATCAGTAAACACCCTCCCTCCCCATGTGGGCTTTTTTATGCCTGCCGCCAGGCCGCCTATAGAACATTCTGAGCTGCTTTCCAGCCCGGCGACAATCCCACGCGAATAAATCCGATCGCCGCAGCAGCGTGCCGCCAGCGCGGCAGAAACCCCACGAAATAAACATCTTGCCCACGAAAACGGCACTACACCGCACCCGCCTGCGCAATTTGGATCAGGAAATTTTTTCAGTTCTGATTCTCTACAAAACACCCCGCCGAGCCGCGCCACGCCTGGGGCTTTGCGAGCAATCCCAAACTGAAAAGATTGAAAAGAATTTCATGTTTTTTCAGTTTTCGGATCGCGCCGCGTTATGGGTGTAAATCACAATGCATTGAAAAATATAAAATAAATATGAATTACGTGGATCACGGTGTGTCTGGAGTGGATCGCGCTTGAATGTCACTAAAACGCTGCGGGCCACGTGTGGCAAGGGATTGGAGAGTGTATAGCTATGCCGTAGCAACTGAAAAATTTGTACCAGTAAGGGGAAAAACGGAAATGCATTTTTAGCTATCGCAACTGCACACTACTGGCTGTAAAAGGAGTGATAGACATTATTCTTGCGACATTTTTGCGACACGCTCATATCATGAAATAAAAAAGCCACCCTGATAGGTGGCTTAATTATATGATTTTAAAGCTAAAATTTGGTGGCCCCTGTTGGGTTTGAACCAACGACCAAGCGATTATGAGTCACATACCAAATTTGCTAATTATTTCATGGACAATAAAATGAAGTTAATAACAAGGATATTAACCAAATCTTTTTCCAAGGACGATGCTAGTGATTGGATAATTAGACTCATCGACACCGTTACTTACGGAGATAATATCCCATCTGTTTGTATCAAGAAGTTTATTCACTTCGGAGTCATTACGAAGTCCAACAATAGTTTTTATTTCTCGATATACTGAGTAATCAAATGCTTGCTGCGTCATATGCAATTCCTCTTGAGTTATTTTAGTATCCATAAAGGTTACAATCAGAATTTGTTAGTGGTTGATGCCGCCTAACATGATAGCTACTAACGAGGAAAATGTAAGAGGTTTATGTGCATAATTCAGGATGTTTTTCAAGAAAATTATAACTTTAGGCAACCATTCTAGTATTGTAACAATGAGGTGGCTGTCGCCAGTTTGTCGCCATTAGGTACACTAGTTATTCATACTTAACTGTTTTAAAAAGATATTTTCTAAAGGCAACAAAAAACCCGATAATCTTGAACCTAAAAGGCGGGATTATCGGGCTCCACAAAATGGGGACATCAAAGAAAAGCAGTGGCACTAATTCAGACTGCGGCCCCCAACGAAAGTTCTGGCCGGCGACAAAAAAATCAAAATATTTTTATCGCCGATCCATCTCTCCCGCTAATCGATCAGCCGAGTATCCCCGGCCATAGCACCACGATGAGTGAACCCGCCAGCGTTAACAGCACGTTAGCGATGGCGTAGGTGCCGGCATAGCCCAGCGCCGGGATATTACTGCGCGCGGTGTCGCTGATGATCTCCATCGCCGGCGCGCAGGTGCGGGCGCCCATAATGGCGCCGAACAGCAGGGCGCGGTTCATGCGCAGCACGTAAGCGCCGAACAGGAAGCAGATAATCACCGGCACCAGGCTGACGATCAGCCCGGCGATCAGCATCTGGCCGCCGACCGCGCCCAGGCTGTGGCCGATGCCGGCGCCGGCGCTCAGGCCCACGCCCGCCATAAACACCATCAGGCCGAACTCTTTCACCATGTTCAGCGCGCCCTGCGGAATGTAACCGAAGGTCGGGTGGTTGGCGCGCAGGAAGCCGAGCATGATGCCTGACATCAGCAGGCCGGCGGCGTTGCCGATGCCGAACGAGAAGTTACTGAACTGAATGGTGATCTGGCCGATCAGCAGGCCGATGATGAAGAAGGCGCAGAACGCCAGCAGGTCGGTCACCTGGCTGTGGATCGAGATAAAGCCAATCTTCTCCGCCACGCTCTTCACCCGGCGCGCGTCGCCGCTCACCTGCAGCACGTCGCCTTTGTTAAGCACGATGCTGTCGTCGATCGGCATTTCGATCTGGCTGCGGATCACGCGGTTGAGGAAGCAGCCGTGGTCGGTCAGCTTCAGCTGGCTCAGGCGCTTGTTCACCGCGTTGCTGTTCTTCACCACGATCTCTTCGGTGACGATGCGCATGTCGAGCAGATCGCGATCGAACACTTCCTTGCCGTTGCGGAAGCTCGGATCCAGCCGCGCGTGGGCGTCCGGGTAGCCGACCAGCGAGATCTCGTCGCCCACCTGCAGCACCGCGTCACCGTCCGGGTTGGCCAGAATGCCGTTGCGGCGGATGCGTTCGATGTAACAGCCGGTCTGGCGGTAGATGCCCAGTTCGCGCAGGTTCTTGCCGTCGGCCCAGGCCACCAGTTCGGGGCCGACGCGGTAGGCGCGGATCACCGGTAGGTAGACCTTGCGCTGGCTGTCGGTGTCCAGGCCGCGTTCGCGGGCGATCTGCTGGGCAGAGGTGGACAGGTCCTGGTGCTGCAGCTTCGGCAGGTAGCGCGCGCCGAAGATCAGGCTGACCAGACCGATCAGGTAGGTGAGGGCGTAGCCAAGGCTCAGATGATCCTGCGCCGCCAGCAGCGCCGGGCCGTTGACGATGGTGTTGCGCAGCGTGTCGCCAGCGCCCACCAGCACCGGCGTCGAGGTCATCGAGCCGGCCAGCATGCCGGCGGTCAGGCCGATGTCCCAGTGGAACAGTTTGCCGAGACCGATGGCGATCACCATCGCCGAGCCGACCATCACCAGCGCCAGCATCAGGTAGTTTTTGCCGTCGCGGAAGAAAATCGAGAAAAAGTTGGGCCCGGCTTCCACGCCCACGCAGAAAATAAACAGCATGAAGCCGAGATTCAGCGCCTCGGTGTTAATGGCGAAGTGTTGCTGGCCGAGCAGCAGCGAAACCACCAAAACGCCAATGGAATTACCGAGTTGGACGGAGCCCAGACGGAGTTTACCGAGGCACAGCCCCAGTGCGAGTACCACGAACAGTAACAGAATGTAGTTACCGTTTAACAAACTAGCGACGTTTATGTTCACGGAGGATAACTTATTGTTTACCAGTAAGTGCTTGATATAGATAACTATAAGAGATAGATTCAGCCTTAAAACGACGTTATAAATCACCACCAGCGGAAGGCAAAGCGAACCATCGTTCGGCGGCGTTCATTCTAGACGCTATGACCGATGACAGCCAGCACAGAAAGCTGATTTCCTGCGCCGCCGTGCGCATTTAACTCTCTTTTGACCAAGGAAAAAATTCGGTTCAGCGTCACCGCGCGGGTGAGCGGGCCGATTTCTATTGATGCGGTAATTGGGCGGGGGAGAATTCGCATGACGAGTTATAGATATTGGCTGGGCATTCTCAGCTGTTTTCTGTTGTTCAGCCTGGTGTTTCTCGGCCAGCAAACCGGCCTGTTCGGCAGCACGGATCATGAGCACCACGGCGAAACCGGCCTGCTGCTGTTCGTTGTCCCCGGTGCGATCGCCAGCTATCTGTCGAGCCGCAAGCGGTTGCTTTGCCCGCTGCTCGGCGCGCTGTATGCGCTGCCGCTGTGTCTGCTGATCCGCCATTTCTGGCTGACGCCGTCCTCTTCGTTCTGGCAGGAGCTGGCGTACGCCACCAGCGCGGTGTTCTGGTGCGTGTTCGGCGCGATGCTGATGCTGTTCGCCCTCGGCCTGGTGCAGACGCTGCAGCAGCTGCACCGGCAATAAAAAAAGGCGCGTTAAGCGCCTTTTTTGTCTTTTTCGTTCAAAAACTTACTGGAACAGGTTCAGGTGTTCTTTGGCGTAAGCTTCGAAATCGGTGCAACCGCCGATGTGCTTCTCATCCAGGAAGATCTGCGGCACGGTTTCAACCGGTTTGCCGACGGTTTTTTCCAGATCGGCCTTGGTGATGCCTTCCGCGTGGATGTCAACGTAACGGAAGTTGAAATCGTCGCGTTCTTCAGTCAGTTTTTCCGCCAGTTCTTTAGCGCGGACACAATAAGGACAGCCAGGACGCCCGAAGATTACTGCAAACATGCAACGCTCCTTAATTGGATTTTCAATAAATTGTTCGCTACCGCAACGACATCCCGTCACCGAAAAAGTCATTACCTGCGTCAGATGGCGCCTACTATGCCCGTTGAGGCGGCGAAAAAAAAGCAGGAATTACCTGTTAGTTTGATTCATGTAACCAATTAGTCTGCCGGGACTGTCGCCGCCGACGGGAATTCACTACACTGGAGGCAGACCTTCTGGAGAAGAAAAATATGCGTTCATTCGGTGACTTACCGCGCCCGGTGCTGGTGTTGGAAGGGCTGGGCATCGTGATGCTGGTGCTGGCCTACCTCAGCATTCATGGCCACCTGCAGCTGCCGGGCTGGCTGGCTTCGCAGCAGGCGGCGGTCGGCATGATTTTCCTCGGCGTGGCGCTGATGGTGCCGGCGGCGGCGTTTCTGGTGTGGCGCGTGGTGCAGGGCTTCGGACCGCTGATGCGCGGCGGGTTGCCGCCGGAAAACGATCGCCGCAAACCGCAATCGAAAGATAATCAGGACAGCGATCCGCGCGCCTGAGCGCCGCGGCCGCTAACCCGCCTGCCGGGCAGGCGTTGGCCTTTGGGGTGACGAGTGAAAATTGCCATTCTTTCTCGCGACGGAACGCTCTACTCATGCAAGCGGCTGCGTGAAGCGGCGGAAGATCGCGGGCACAGCATCGATATCATCGATCCGCTCTCCTGCTACATGAACATCAATCCGGCGGCGCCGACCATTCATTATCGCGGCCGCCAACTGGAGCGTTACGATGCGGTGATCCCGCGCATCGGCTCCGCCATCACCTTTTACGGCACGGCGGTGCTGCGCCAGTTCGAGCTGCTCGGCAGCTACCCGCTAAACGAATCCGTGGCCATTACCCGCGCCCGCGACAAGCTGCGTTCGCTGCAGCTGCTGGCGCGGCAGGGCATCGATCTGCCGATTACCGGCTTTGCCCATTCGCCGGACGATACCGGCGATCTGATCGAGCTGGTCGGCGGCGCGCCGTTGGTGGTCAAGCTGGTGGAAGGCACGCAGGGCATCGGCGTGGTGCTGGCGGAAACCCGCCAGGCGGCGGAAAGCGTGATCGACGCCTTTCGCGGGCTGAACGCCCACATCCTGGTGCAGGAGTACGTGCGTGAAGCGCAGGGGCGCGACGTGCGCTGTTTGGTGGTCGGCGGCCGGGTGGTGGCCGCCATCGAACGGCAGGCCAAGCCCGGCGAGTTTCGCTCCAACCTGCACCGCGGCGGCACCGCCCGCAAGGTGACCATCACCGCCAGGGAGCGGGCGATCGCGGTGAAAGCGGCCAGCACGCTGGGGCTGGACGTCGCCGGGGTGGATATCCTGCGCGCCGAGCGCGGCCCGCTGGTGATGGAGGTCAACGCGTCGCCGGGGCTGGAAGGGGTGGAAACCACCACCGGGCTGGACATCGCCGGCATGATGATCGAATACATCGAGCAGCGCGGCCGGCCGGGCTTTCGCCTGAAATCCGGCGGTTGACGGGCGGGCGGCGCGCTTTTCCCGCCGTGCAATATCTGAATTAGTGAATTAAGCCGCATTGATCGTGGCGTATCGGGTGAATATTCCGTAAGCTATGCGCCTTTTCGCGTATTGAATATTGTGAGGCTGGTTATTATGGATTCACTCATTGTCCCCGATTTGGCGCTGTTGCGGCGCTGGCTGGATCAGTCGGGCATCTCTTTCTTTGAGTGCGATTCCTGCCAGGCGCTGCACCTGCCGCACATGCAGAACTTCGACGGCGTGTTCGACGCCAAGATAGATCTGGTGGACAACGTCATTCTGTTTTCCGCGCTGGCCGAGGTGAAGCCCACCGCGCTGATCCCGCTGGTGGCGGACCTGAGCCAGATCAACGCCAGCTCGCTGACCATCAAGGCGTTCGTCGACATTCAGGACGACAACCTGCCGAAGCTGATCGTCTGCCAGTCGTTGAGCGTGGCGGTCGGCATCACCTACGAGCAGTTTACCCACTTCATGCAGCAGGGCGAAGAGCAGGTCTCGATGGTGATCCTCGAGGCGCGGGCGAACGATCTGCTGTTTATGGGTGATGAAGAAGAGATCCCCGCTGGCGCCGTGCGTCAGCCGATGCTGCACTGATCCTCGCCGTACCTTAAGCATGCCGTCGCTCCGGCGGCATGCTGCCGTTATTCCCCTCCGCAATAAAATATTCTGCACTTTGGCCTTTGCCGCCCGATCTTTCTCGCCTTTTGTGCCGTTAATGGCGTATCACATAGAGAAAAACTGCATAAAAAATCGATAAAAGGCGTTTTTTACCCTGGGGGCTGGCGGGTTGCGATGGCAGCGGCTATGCTGCTGATTCTGCAAAGGGCTTGCGATTTCCCTTGTGGCCACGCGAGCAGGGCAGTGAAAAAAGGCGCATGCAATCATATGCATAGCCATTCAGTTCGCGGTTGCAACGATTGCGCTCGATCAGGAAAGGTTTTGTATCGCTGCAGATACAAGTTCAATTCTATGATTCACCCTGTTTTGGAGGAAGTTACGGATGGTCACCCAACGTAAAAAGTGGTTATCGGGTGTGGTTGCCGGCCTGTTGATGGCCGCGTCCGTCACGGCGTCAGCCGAAGAGAAAACGCTGCACGTGTATAACTGGTCCGACTATATCGCGCCGGATACCCTGGCCAAATTCCAGAAAGAAACCGGCATCAAGGTGGTGTACGACGTCTTTGACTCCAACGAAGTGTTGGAAGGCAAACTGATGGCGGGCAGCACCGGTTATGATCTGGTGGTTCCTTCATCCAACTTCCTCGAGCGCCAGTCGCAAGCCGGCATCTTCGAGCCGCTCGACAAGAGCAAAATGCCCAACTACAAGAATCTCGATCCCGAGATGCTGAAGCTGGTGGCGCACAATGACAAGGACAACAAATACGGCATCCCTTACCTGATGGTGACCACCGGCATCGGCTACAATGTCGACAAGGTGAAGGCGGCATTGGGCAAAGACGCGCCGGTCGACAGCTGGGATCTGATCCTCAAGCCGGAAAACCTCGAGAAGCTGAAAAGCTGCGGCGTCTCCTTCCTCGATGCGCCGAGCGAGGTCTACGCCACCGTGCTGCACTACCTGGGCAAAGATCCCAACAGCACCAACGCGGCGGACTATACCGGCGCGGCTAACGATCTGCTGCTGAAGCTGCGGCCGAACATCCGTTACTTCCACTCGTCTCAATACATCAACGATCTGGCGAACGGTGATATCTGCGTGGCGATCGGCTGGTCGGGCGACGTGATGCAGGCGGCCAATCGCGCCAAAGAGGCGAAGAACGGCGTGAACGTGGCCTACGCGATCCCGAAAGAAGGGGCGCTGACCTACTTTGACATGTTCGCCATGCCGGCGGACGCCAAGAACAAAGACGCCGCCTACCAGTTCCTGAACTTCCTGATGAAACCTGACGTGATGGCGGGCATCAGCAACTATGTCTATTACGCCAATGCGGTGAAGGACTCCACGCCGCTGGTGAACGCTGAGGTGCGCAATAACCCGAACGTCTATCCGCCGGCCGATCTGCGCGCCAAGCTGTTCACGCTTAACGTACAGTCGCCGAAGCTGGACCGTGTCATTACCCGCGCATGGACTAAAGTTAAAAGCGGGAAGTGATGATGGGGGGATATCCCCCTATCGTCGGTAAACCGGCAGGCGGGCGCTCCCCGCCTGCATTGCCGTTTTGGGCCACGGCGCTCGCCGTGGTTTTGTGCCGCTTTACGCCGGAGAGCACCCCGATTGAACGACGCCATCCCTCGTCCTCAAGCCAAGTCGCAGAAGGTTTTCACCCCTCTGCTGGAAATCCGTAACCTCACCAAAACCTTCGACGGGCAGAACGCGGTCGAAGACGTCAGCCTTACCATCTACAAGGGCGAGATCTTTGCGCTGCTCGGCCCGTCCGGCTGCGGTAAGTCCACCTTGCTGCGCATGCTGGCCGGTTTCGAGCAGCCCTCGGAAGGGCAGATCGTGCTCGATGGGCAGGATATGTCGCACGTGCCGCCGTACCAGCGGCCGATCAACATGATGTTTCAGTCCTACGCGCTGTTCCCGCACATGACGGTGGAGCAGAACATCGCCTTCGGCCTGAAACAGGACAAAATGCCACGGGCGGCGATCGCCGAACGGGTGGCGGAAATGCTGGCGCTGGTGCACATGCAAGAGTATGCCAAGCGCAAGCCGCACCAGCTTTCCGGCGGCCAGCGGCAGCGGGTGGCGCTGGCGCGCAGCCTGGCCAAGCGGCCGAAGCTGCTGCTGCTGGATGAGCCGATGGGCGCGCTGGACAAGAAACTGCGCGATCGCATGCAGTTGGAAGTGACCGACATTCTCGAGCGCGTCGGCGTCACCTGCGTGATGGTGACGCACGATCAGGAGGAGGCGATGACCATGGCGGGGCGCATCGCCATCATGAACCGCGGCAAGTTCGTGCAGATCGGCGAGCCGGAAGAGATCTACGAGCATCCGAACAGCCGCTTCAGCGCCGAATTTATCGGCTCGGTCAACGTCTTCGACTGCGTATTGCAAGAGCGCCACGACGATGCGCTGATCCTGCAAAGCCCCGGGTTGCGCCATGCGATCAAAGTCGATCCGGACGCCTCGGTGGTGGACGGCGTGCCGATCCAGGTGGCGCTGCGGCCGGAAAAGATCCTGCTGTGCGAACAGGTGCCGGAAGACGGCTGCAACTTCGCGGTGGGAGAGGTGGCGCATATTTCCTACCTGGGCGATCTGTCCATTTATCACGTGAAGCTGCACAGCGGGCAGATTATCAGCGCCCAGCTGCAAAACGGCCACCGTTTCCGCAAGGGGATGCCGACCTGGGGCGATGAAGTGCGTCTGTGCTGGGAAACCGACAGCTGCGTAGTGTTGACGGTGTAGTGGAGCCGGTGAGGAGTAACCCGTATGACCCTGCTTTCTGAACGCACGCCGGAACCGCCGGCCAAAACGCCCGGCACCCTCAAGGCGCTGTTCCACCGCCTGCTGATGGCTCACGGCCGCAAGCTGGTGATCGCGCTGCCGTATTTATGGCTGACGCTGCTGTTCATGCTGCCGTTCCTGATCGTGTTCAAGATCAGCCTGGCGGAGCTGGCGCTGGCGGTGCCGCCCTACACCGAGCTGATGAGCTGGGTGGACGGCAAGCTGAACATCGCGCTCAACTTCGCCAACTACCTGCAGCTGACCGACGATCCGCTGTATATCGACGCCTACCTGCAGTCGCTGCGCGTGGCGGCGGTCTCGACGCTGTGCTGCCTGATCATCGGTTATCCGCTGGCCTGGGCGGTGGCTCACAGCAAGGCGTCAACCCGCAACATTCTGCTGCTGCTGGTGATCCTGCCTTCCTGGACCTCGTTCCTGATCCGCGTCTATGCCTGGATGGGCATTCTGAAAAACAACGGCATGCTGAATAACTTCCTGATGTGGCTGGGTGTCATCGATCAGCCGCTGGTGATCCTGCACACCAACCTGGCGGTGTATATCGGCATCGTTTATTCCTATCTGCCGTTTATGGTGCTGCCGATCTACACGGCGCTGATCCGGCTGGATTACTCGCTGGTGGAGGCGTCGCTGGATCTGGGCGCCCGGCCGCTGAAAACCTTCTTCAGCGTGATCGTGCCGCTGACGCGCGGCGGCATCATCGCCGGTTCGATGCTGGTGTTCATTCCGGCGGTGGGGGAGTTCGTGATCCCGGAACTGCTCGGTGGGCCGGACAGCATCATGATCGGCCGCGTGCTGTGGCAGGAGTTCTTCAATAACCGCGACTGGCCAGTAGCTTCGGCGGTCGCCACCATCATGCTGCTGTTGCTGATCGTGCCAATTTTGTGGTTCCACAAACACCAGAACAAGGAAATGGGGGGGCAGGCATGAACAACTTGCCGGTAGTGCGTTCACCGTGGCGCATCGCCATCCTGACGATCGGCTTTACCTTCCTGTATGCGCCGATGCTGATGCTGGTGATCTACTCCTTCAACAGCTCCAAGCTGGTGACGGTGTGGGCCGGCTGGTCCACGCGTTGGTATACCGAACTGTTCCACGACTCGGCAATGATCAGCGCGGTGGGGCTCAGCCTGACCATCGCCGCCGCTTCCGCCACCGCCGCGGTGGTACTGGGGGCCATCGCCGCCGTGGTGATGGTGCGCTTCGGCCGTTTTCGCGGTTCGACCGGCTTCGCGTTTATGCTGACTGCGCCGCTGGTGATGCCGGACGTGATCACCGGCCTGTCACTGCTGTTGCTGTTCGTGGCGATGGGGCACGCCTTCGGCTGGCCGTCGGAGCGCGGCATGTTCACCATCTGGCTGGCGCATGTCACCTTCTGTACCGCTTACGTGGCGGTGGTGATCAGCTCGCGCCTGCGCGAGGTGGATCGCTCAATTGAAGAGGCGGCGATGGATCTGGGGGCGCCGCCGCTGAAGGTGTTCTTCGTCATCACCTTGCCGATGATCGCGCCGGCGCTG
Source organism: Serratia sp. TSO36 (assembly GCF_057808395.1). Lineage (NCBI taxonomy): Bacteria > Pseudomonadati > Pseudomonadota > Gammaproteobacteria > Enterobacterales > Yersiniaceae > Serratia > Serratia sp. TSO36. The sequence continues at coordinate 13,443 of NZ_JBJZOU010000011.1, forward strand.
ATCTCCGGCTGGATGCTGGCTTTCACCCTGTCGCTGGACGACCTGGTGATCGCCAGCTTCGTCTCCGGCCCGGGCGCCACCACGCTGCCGATGCTGGTGTTCTCCAGCGTGCGCATGGGGGTGAATCCGGAAATTAACGCGTTGGCCAGCCTGATCCTGCTGGTGGTGGGCATTCTCGGCCTGATCGCCTGGTGGTTTATGGCGCGCTCGGAAAAACAACGATCGCGCGAATTGCAGCGGGCGGCCCGTAGCTGAATCGTAACAAACCTGCTATTTTTGCAATCAATAAGTATTGCAACTAACTACCTGACTTTACATGCGCCACCTGTATAGGTGGCGCGTCGTAGCGGAATACGGATATGTCAGACATGCTGAAAAGCGGGCAGGGAATGGGATCGACTTCGGATGCGCCGGTGCCGGTGATGGTGGCGGGTACCGCCATGGTCGCGATCAAGTGTATCAGCGTGGTGCTGCTGCTGGGCGAGCTGGGCGTCGACGGCGCGCAGGAGTTCGTCAACACCAGCGCGCAGGCGTGGGATTCTACCTTTATCTTTCTGGCCGGCCTGCTGCTGCTGTGTCTGCAAATCAGCTGTGGTTTTGCCGTGATGCGCGGCCGCAACTGGGGGCGCTGGGGGTATGTAGCCTGCCAGTGCATCGTGGTGCTTTACCTGCTGTTGGCCACCATCGGCAGCGTCTTTCCCGAGGTGTTCACCGTGGAAGGGGAAACCAGCGGCCAAATCCTGCACGTTCTGATCCTGCAAAAGATCCCCGACGCGGTGATCCTGGCGTTGCTGTTCGTTCCCACCGCCAGCCGCCGCTTCTTCACCGCGCGCAAGTGAGATTTTAGGTGCGCGGAGTGGTAAACTCTGCGCCCTTGATTCGTCATCCTGAACTTCACGGTAATCTTCATGCATTGCGCTTTGTATACGGCGGGCACCTGCCGTTCCTGTCAGTGGCTGGAAAAGCCCTATCCGCAGCAACTGGCCGACAAACAGCATCACCTGCACTCGTTGCTGGCCGGGCGCGACGTCGCGCAGTGGCTGCAGCCGGTGGCGGGGGAACTGAGCGCATTTCGCAATAAAGCCAAGATGGTGGTCAGCGGCAGCGTGGAGCGCCCGCTGCTCGGCATGCTGCACCGCGACGGCACGCCGGCCGATCTGAGCGACTGCCCGCTATACCCTGCCGGCTTTGCGCCGATGTTCGCGGTGCTGAAAAGCTTTATCGCCCGCGCGGGTCTGACGCCGTATAACGTGGCGCGCAAACGCGGCGAGCTGAAGTACCTGCTGCTGACCGAAAGCACGCTCGACGGCGGCGTGATGCTGCGCTTCGTGCTGCGCTCGGAAACCAAGCTGGCGCAGTTGCGCGCCGCGCTGCCGTGGCTGCAGCAGCAGCTGCCGCAGCTCAAGGTGATCTCTGCCAATATTCAGCCGGTGCACATGGCGATCATGGAAGGGGAGCGCGAGATTGCGCTGACCGAACAGCAGGCGCTGGAGGAACGGTTCAATCAGGTGCCGCTGTTCATCCGCCCGCAAAGCTTCTTCCAGACCAACCCGCAGGTGGCCGCCGATCTGTATGCCACCGCCCGCGACTGGGTGCGCGCGCTGGGTATCGACAGCATGTGGGATCTGTTCTGCGGCGTCGGCGGTTTCGGCCTGCATTGCGCGCAGCCGCAAACGCGGCTGACCGGCATCGAAATCAGCGCGGAAGCGATCGCCTGCGCGCGCCAGTCGGCGCAGCGGTTAGGGTTGTTGCACGTAGATTTTCAGGCGCTCGATTCCACCCGTTTCGCCACCGCCGAAGGCCAGGTGCCGCAGCTGGTGCTGGTCAACCCGCCGCGGCGCGGCATCGGCCAGGCGCTGTGCGACTATTTGAGCCGGATGGCGCCGGACTATATTCTCTATTCCAGCTGCAACGCCGAGAGCATGGCGAAAGATATCGAGATGTTGCCGGGGTACCGCATCGAACGGGTGCAGCTGTTCGACATGTTCCCGCATACCGCGCACTACGAAGTGCTGACGCTGTTGGTGCGGCGTTAAAGGCGCTTTTTGGCAGCCGTGTAAGCCGCTGAACGTTCGCGTTTGCCCACAGACAGGACCAGAACCACGATCTCCGTTTCCATGACGCGATACACCAAACGAAAGCCTGATGCTCTGAGTTTGATTTTGTAGCAATCGGGCAAACCGGCGAGTTTGTTGGCGGGGACATGGGGATTAACCAATACCGATACCAGCTTTTTTTTGAACTGTTCCCGGATCACCGGGGACAGTTTTTTAAATTCCTTCAGCGCATGTTCTTCGAATTCAAGCTTATAAGTCATCCAAATTGACCTTAATGCGTTTGCCGTTCATCCGTGAACGAACGATTTCAGCGAGTTCGATATCTTCCAGGTATTCCGCGATAGCCTCCCAGGTTTCCGGTGAGACGTAATATCCCGAAATCTTACCGTTGGTCAGGACGGCGACCGGCTGCCCTTGTGCCTCTTTAAGGGCGGCGTTGGGCGATTTCTTAAAATCGCTGATGCTGACTGCGGAATCGGCAAGAATGGGTTGAACCGTCATGATGTTATCCTTGATGCTAAATTCAGTATCAAATTTAGCACTAACCGGATGGGGTGGCAATCGGATGGAGCCGCCAAAGGATGGCGGCTCCACATGCGGACTTACTGCGGGAACCACTTGTCGTTGATGGCCTTGTAGGTGCCGTCGGCCTTGATGGCGTCCAGCGCGGCGTTCAGCTTGGCCAGCAGCGCCTGGTTGTCCGGGCGCACAGCGATGCCGAGGCCGGTGCCGAAGTATTGCGCATCGGTGATGTGCTCGCCCACCGGCGCCAGCTGCGGGTTGGTTTTCAGCCACTCGTTTACCACGGCGGTGTCGCCGAACACGCCGTCGATACGGCCGTTTTTCAGCTCCAGAATGGCGTTTTGGTAGCTGTCGTAAGAGACGGTGTTAATCTCCGGATGCTTGTCCTGCATGTATTTCTGGTGGGTGGTGCCATTTTCCATGCCGAGCTTTTTGCCTTTCAGATCCGCCAGCGAGCTGAACTTGCCTTTTTGCGCAATCACGATCGCCGAGTTGGCGTAGTAAGGCTGGGTGAAGGCGACCTGTTTGCTACGTTCCGGCGTGATATCCATACCGGAAATCACCGCATCGTATTTCTTGAATTTCAGCGCGGCGATCAGGCTGTCGAACGCCTGGTTGGTGAAGGTGCACTGCGCCTGCATCTGCTTGCACAGCGCGTTGGCCAGATCGATATCGAAGCCGACGATCTGGTTATTGGCGTCGAGCGATTCGAACGGCGGGTAAGTGGCGGAGGCGGCGAAGCGGATGGTCTCGGCCGCGGTGGCGTTAAAGGTGATTCCGGCCAACATCGTCGCGGCAAGCAGCAGTTTTTTCATGCGTAGAGCTCCTGTCTGGATCCTGAAAGTGATTTTTCGCTATCGTTTGTTTTTACTGGTAATCGCCAGAGGTTTTTGCGAGGACACCTGCTGATAACCCTGCCATCGAGTGAATTAAAATGCAATAAAAATGATTAAATATTGCATTAGGAATAAAAAAAGCCCCGCACGACGGCGGGGCTCATGAGGGGAGGCGGCCTCAGTTGCGGCGCTCAAACGCCAGCGCGCGGCGCTCCACCAGCCGCATCAGCAGCGTCAGCAGGCCATTGACGCACAGGTACACCAGGCCGGCGGCGCCGAACACCATCACGTCGTAGGTGCGGCCGTACATCAGCTGGCTGTAGCCCATTACTTCCATCAGCGTGATGGTGTAAGCCAGCGAGGTGCTTTTGAACACCAGCACCACTTCGTTGGAGTAAGACGACAGCGCGCGCTTGAAGGCGAACGGCAGCAGGATGCGCAGCGTCTGCCGGCGCGACATGCCCAGCGCTTCGCACGACTGCCATTGCCCGGCGGGAATGGCGCGCACCGCGCCGTAGAACAGTTGCGTTGTGTAGGCCGCGCTGTTCAGCGCCAGCGCTATCATCGCGCACAGCCAGGGCTGCGACAGCAGATTCCACAGCCACGGGTAGTCGCGGATCGCCGGGAACTGGCCGGGGCCGTAGTAGATCAGGAAGATCTGCACCAGCAACGGCGTGCCGGTGAACAGCGTCACGTAGATCTTGACCAGCGGCGTCAGGATTGGCGTTTTCAGCGTCAGGATCACCGTCAGCAGCAGCGACAGCACCAGCGCGACGATCAGCGCGGCGACGGTCAGCGTCAGGCTGGTGTGCAACCCTTTGAGGATTTCCGGCAAATACTCAATCATCAGACCGGCCCCCGCTCAAAGCGCGTGGCGCGCAGCTCAATGCGTTTGATGACGTATTGGCTGAACAGCGTCACCAGCAGGTAGATGGCCGCCGCGATCACATACCAGGTAAAAGGCTCCTGGGTGCGGGTGGCGATGCTCTTGGTTTGCAGCATCAGATCGTTCACGCTGATCAGCGACACCAGCGCGGTGTCTTTCAGCAGCACCAGCCACTGGTTGCCGAGGCCGGGCAGGGCGTGGCGCCACATCTGCGGCATGATCAGGCGAAAGAAGATCGCCGCCTTGCCGAGCCCCAGCGCCTGGCCGGACTCCCACTGCCCCTGCGGCACCGCTTTCAGCGCGCCGCGCAGCGTCTGCGAGGCGTAGGCGGAATAGAGCAGGGCCAGAGCGATCACCCCGCACAGGAACGGGCTGACTTCGAAATTGTCGATCGCCAGCTGAATCGGCAGCTGGAACAGACCGAGGTTGAGGGTAAAGCCGTCGGAGAGCATCAGCAGCAGCTGCGACGAACCGAAATAGATAAACAGCACCACCAGGATTTCCGGCAGGCCGCGCAGCACGGTCACCCAGGCGGTGCCGAGCCAGCTGACCGCTTTCCAGCGGGACGATTCCCATACGGCGAACAGCATCGCCAGAATCAGCCCGAGGATCAGGGCGCAAACGGCAAGGCCGACGGTCATGCCGGCGGCGCTTGCTAAAGGTTGAAATTCATTCATCGGGGCGTATTACTGCTGGAACCATTTTTTGTAGATGGTTTCATAGGTCCCATCCTGCTTGATCTTGTCCAGAGCGGCGTTGAACTTGCCCTGCAGCTCGGTGTTCTTCTGGCGTACCGCGATGCCGAGGCCGGTGCCGAAGTAGTCTTTATCCGTGACTTTGGCGCCCACTGCCGCCAGCGCGTCATTCTGCTTCAGCCACTCGTTGACCACCGCGGTATCGCCGAACACCGCATCAACGCGGCCGTTCTTCAGATCCAAAATGGCGTTCTGGTAGCTGTCGTAAGGCACGGTGGTGATTTCCGGGTGCTTGTCGGTCAGGTATTTCTGGTGGGTGGTGCCGTTTTGCACGCCCACTTTCTTGCCTTTCAGCGCCGCCACGTCGGCGATTTTGCCTTTCTGCGCGATGAACAGCGCCGAGTTATCGTAGTACGGCTTGGTGAACAGCACCTGCTTTTCACGTTCCGGCGTAATGTCCATGCCGGCCATCACCGCATCGAAGCGCTTGAATTTCAGGCTCGGGATCAGGCTGTCGAACGCCTGGTTAGTGAAGGTGCACTCGGCCTGCATCTCTTTGCACAGCGCGTTGGCCAGATCGACGTCAAAACCCTGAATCTTGTTGCCGGCGTCAATAAATTCAAATGGAGGATAGGAGGCTTCGGTAGCGAAACGGATGGTTTCGGCTGCGGAGGCGGAAACGCTGATGCCGGCCAGAACGGCGGCGATTATTAGTTTTTTCATCGCAAACTCCCCAAATTACAGCAAGTTAATTGTTAGTGTGATAAGTAGTTGGCAAACTCGGTGGTCCGCGGCTGCGTGAAGTGGCTGCTGTCGCCTTGCTCCACCACGTGGCCGTTTTCCATATACACCACGCGGCTGGCGGTCTTGCGCGCCACTTCCACTTCGTGGGTGACGATCACCTGTGTGATGCCGGTGCCGGCCAGTTCGCGAATGATGCTGACGATCTGAGCGGTGATTTCCGGATCCAGTGCCGCGGTCGGTTCATCGAACAGCAGCACCTGCGGTTCCATCATCAGGGCGCGGGCGATCGCCACGCGCTGCTGCTGGCCGCCGGAAAGGTGCAGCGGGAAGCGATCGGCGAAGTCGGTCAGGCGCAGACGCTTGAGCAGCTTGTCGGCACGCTCCATCGCCTGAGCCTTGGTCAGACCCAGCACGCGGCAAGGCGCTTCGATCAGGTTCTGAACCACGGTGAGGTGAGGCCACAGGTTGTATTGCTGGAAGACCATGCCGACGTTTTGACGCAGTTCGCGAATGGCTTTCTCGCCAGGCGCCTGCTTGAAGTCGAATTGGTTGCCGGCGATCTGCAGTTGGCCCGAACGCGGCATTTCCAGCAGGTTCAGCACCCGCAGCAATGAACTTTTCCCGGCGCCGCTTGGGCCAAGCAGCACCAGGGTTTCCCCGGCTGGACAATCCAGCGTGATGTCAAACAGCGCCTGGTGAGCGCCGTAATAGCAATTGATACCGTTAAGTTGAATACTCATGCGCCAGAATTGAATAGACATTGATGCCGCAAATGTTAACTTCCACAGAATACTTATGCAATCTTTGTGCGTTAAAATTTATGAGTGTGCGGCGGGACAGTAAAAGATTAGCACAAGATACCGCGACTCAAGCCGAGGGAGGGGATTTGTGGCGCAGGCTGTGAGATAGGTAGCGAAATTTCTTTTTTTGGACGAAATCCGAGCGGGAAGCGGGAGGGGCAAGTGACCGACGCGGCAAACCCGCGTCGGCCTGGGGATCGCGGGTTACTGGTTTTCCAACACCTGGCGCACGCTGCCGTTGGTGGCATGCGCTGGAACATTCAGGTAGCGAATATCATCAACCACCCAGCAGGTGCCTTCGCGCACCATCAGCACTTCGTCCTGCCAGTTCACGGTGCTGTTGGCGTCTTTTTGGTAGCTCAAGTCGACGCGCAGCGGGATGTTTTTCGCATCGGTGTTAGGAATGGTCGAGGCGCTGGCGACGGACGCGCTGCCTGGCCCCTGCGCATTGCCGGAGAACAAGTCGCCGGTGATCCGATGCTTGCCCGGGTTCTGGGCGGCGCTGACCAGATCCTGATACAGCACTTTGCTCAGGTAAGGCTGCAGCTGCGCCAGGCGGTTGCTGTCCGGCAGGCCGGCGCCCTGCTGGATGCGCAGGTCATAGAACTTTTGCGCGACCGTATCCGGGCCGCCTTCCACACAGCTGCCGCTGCGGGTGCCGATATCCTTGTATGCCGGTTCCACCGTGGTACAGGCACTCAGCAACAGCGCTAAGGGTAAAACAGCCGCAATCGTTTTTGTTTTCATCTTATTACCTTATGTGAAAGTCTCTACCATGAAGACCGATAGCTTACAGTATAAATGCGTTTTTTGGCCTTGCATTCGTACTGCGTGCCATTGATTAAGCGAACATAACGCTAATCTTCTGGTCATAGATACGTTGAATTAATCAAACAAGGAATTCTGATGCAGCTTTCAACTACCCCGACCCTGGAAGGGTTCACCATCACCGAATACTGCGGCGTGGTCACCGGCGAAGCGATCCTCGGCGCCAACATCTTTCGTGATTTCTTCGCCGGCGTGCGCGATATCGTCGGCGGCCGCTCGGGCGCTTATGAGAAAGAGCTGCGCAAGGCGCGCTTGATCGCGTTCGAAGAGCTGGAAGATCAGGCGAAAGAGCTGGGCGCCAACGCGGTGGTCGGCATCGATATCGATTATGAAACCGTTGGCAAAGACGGCAGCATGCTGATGGTGACCGTCAGCGGTACCGCGGTGAAAGCCAGCCGCTAATCCCACTCCTCAACGCCTTGGCGAGTCCGGGGCGTTTTACTTTGTCCGACGGTGGCTTCCGTGGCGATTATTGATTAACGTTAACGCTATATCAGGTCATCACATCACAGGGAGGATAAGTGAAAATTTGGCCAGGGATCATCGCCGCCGCGCTGCTGGCGGGATGCCAAAGTTCGCAGCAGGACACGCTCGTCGATCGCGGCGCTTACCAGCTCGAAACCCTGCATCAGGCGCAGGGCGCGGATCAACGCATCCGCTTTCTGGTGATGCACTACACGGCGGAAGACTTCCACTCATCGCTGAAAACGCTGACCGACGAACACGTCAGCGCGCATTATCTGCTGCCGGCGCATCCGCAGCGCGAACACGGCAAACCGACGGTGTTCCGCCTGGTGCCGGAAGCGATGCGCGCCTGGCATGCCGGCGCCAGCGCCTGGCGCGGCCGCAGCAACCTCAACGACACCTCGATCGGCATCGAAATCGTCAACAAGGGCTTCACCCGCAGCATGCTGTTCACCCACTGGCAGCCCTATACGGCGGAGCAGATCGCCGTGCTGATCCCGCTGAGCCGCGACATCATCCAACGCTATGGCATCCAGCCGCAGGACGTGGTGGGGCACAGCGACATCGCGCCGCAGCGTAAACAGGATCCCGGCCCGCTGTTCCCCTGGCGGCAGCTGGCCCAGGCCGGCATCGGCGCCTGGCCGGACGAACGCGACGTGCAGCGTTTGCTGGCGGGGCGCGATCGCCATGCGCCGGTAGCGATGGCGCCGCTGCTCGAAAAGCTGGCGCGTTACGGCTACGCGATCGACCCGTCGTGGAATGCGCGGCAGCAGCGCAATGTGTTGGCGGCGTTTCAGATGCACTTCCGGCCCGACGATGTGCGCGGCGAGCCGGATGCAGAGAGTGAGGCGATTGTGGATGCGCTGCTGGTGAAGTACGGCGCGGCGCGTTGATTACAGGCCGTGCAGCTTACCGTGATCTTTCAGCCAGCGGGCGGTGCGCGCGATGCCTTCTTCCAGCGAGACGATCGGCTGATAGCCCAGCTCTTGCTGTGCGCGGGTGGTATCGAGCGTGAGGTCGAAGTTGAGTTTGGCGACGCCGTAGTGGGTCAGCACCGGCTCCTTCTCGCTTTTGCTGCCGAGGCGCTCCATGCCGCGTGCCATCATGTCGAGCATCGGATAGGGGACGGAGCGGATGCGGCATTTCATGCCCAAATCGTCGATCAGCTGCTGCACCACGGTGCGAAGCGGGCGCGGCTGCTGGTTGGTGATGTTGTAGGCGCGGCCGGACGGCGTATCTTCTTTTAGCGTCGCCAGCCACATGGCGTGCACCGCATTCTCCAGGTAGGTCATGTCCACCATCGCCGCGCCGCCGCGCGGCAGCAGCAGGTTGCCGTAGCGTTTGATCATCTGTAGCAGCCTTGGCAGCATCACCTTGTCGTGCGGCCCGAACAATCCCTGCGGGCGCAGAATGGTGAAATGGGTCTGCGGATTGGATAGCGCCAACTGCTGGATCACCTGCTCGCCGGCGGCCTTGCTGCGCGCAAATTCGTTGGCGTAGCGTTGCGGGCGGAAATCTTCGGTCACGTTGCGGTGATGGTGGTAATCGAAATAGATCGCCGGAGAAGAGATGTGGATGAACTGCGCCACGCCGTAGGCCGCCGCCCATTCGCCGAGGCGGCGGGTGGCACGGACGTTGGCCAGTTCGAAGGCCTCTTCGGTGCCCCAGGGCGAGGTAAAGCTGGAGCAGTGCCACAGCACGTCGACGTCCGTCAGCATCGCCTTGGCCTGCGAAGAGATCAGATTGGTGAGATCGGCATGAATGAACTCCGCGCCCATTTTTTCCAGCAGGCCGCCCATCGCCTGGTTGCGGCCGGTGGCGCGCACTTTGATGCCCTGACGGCGCAGATATTCGACGGCGTTACGGCCTAACCCACTGGTGGCACCGGTGACCAATACCTTCATAACGGACTCTATTCTCACCCAAAATCGGAATACCGGCGGGCGCTTGCGGCGCTCCCAGCAAATAAGATGCCATTCTTCCGTGATTTCGTGCGCTATGCAATCGGAAAGCCCCGAAGCACAGCGGCAAACTGTGCGGTTGATCGACAAATGAACGGCGTTCAGCGCCGTTGGCGGTCCAGGCCCTCGGCAAGTTCGGCGATGCGCTTCGCCATGCCGCGGAAAATGAACAGATGCGCGGGCATCATGGCGAACCAATACAGCAGCCCGCTGAAGCCTGCCGGATGCCACCAGGCGCGCACGTCCAGCGTGCGGCGATCGCCGTGATCGGTAATGGTGAAGCTCAGCCGCCCCAGCCCCGGCGCCTTCATGCCGAACAGCAGCGCCAGTTGCCGCAGTGGTTTCAGCGTGATGACTTTCCAGCCGTCGATCTCGTCGCCCAGCGCCAGGGCCGCGCGCCTCGGGCGGCCATAGACCACGCCGTTGCCGATCATGTCGTCCATGCGGGCGCGGATCCGCCACAGAATATTGGCGTAGAAATAGCCTTCTTCGCCCCCCAGCTGCTGCACCGTTTGCCATAGGGCCTCGCGGGTGGCGGCGGTGTCCAGCGAACAGCCGGCCTGTTTCGGATAGTAACCGTAGCCGGGGCGCCAGCGGGCCCGCGCCGCCGGATCGTAGCCCCAGTCGGCGGAATCGACCACCTCCTGTTCGCGCTGCAGCGTGGTGGCGACCGCCTGATCGAAGGTGTGCAGCCGCTGCGGGATCAGCGCCTGCAGCGGCCGGCCGTCGGCGGGCAGATCGTGCTTCAGCCCCTGGATCAGCGCGCGGGCGATCGGCGTCGGCACCGAGGTGATCAGGCTGATGAACCACACCGAAATCAGCCGCGTCGGCAAGGGGATCGGGATCAGCCAGCGCCGTTTGCCGCTGATGGCGATAAAGCGTTTGAACATGTCCTGATAGCTGAGGTACTCCGGCCCGGCAACGTCGAAGATGCGGTGCTCCTGCGCCGGGTGCGCCAGCAGATCGGCCAGATAAACCAGCAGGTTCTCCAGCGCCACCGGCGACGACTTCGAGCGCACCCAGCGCGGCGGCGTCAGCACCGGCAGGTTATAGACCATGTCGCGCATCACTTCGAACGCCGCCGAGCCGGGGCCGACGATGATGCCGGCGCGCAGTTCGGTCACCGGCACGCCGCTCTGGCGCAAAATTTCGCCGGTCAGGCGGCGGGCCGCCAGGTGGGGCGAACTGTCGTCGTTCGGCTGCAGCGCGCCGAGAAAGATCACCTGTTTGACGCCGGCATTGTGCAGCGCGTCGCGCAGGTTTTCCGCCGCCTGGCGCTCCTTCTCGATAAAATCGTCGCCGTCGCCCATCGCGTGCACCAGATAGTAAAGCGTATCTGTCTCCCACAGCGCCGCGCTCAGGGTCTCCGGGCGGTACAGATCGGCATACAGGCAGTTGACCTGCGGCCAGTTCCGCTCCTGCAGCCACTCGATGCGCCGCGCGGCGGCGGTAATCTGGTGCCCCTGTTCGATCAGGTGCGGGATCAGGTTCTGGCCTATATAGCCGCTGGCTCCAAGAACCAGTACGCGTTGGGGTGTCATCGGGCCGCCTTGTGCGGTAGAGGATTGGCAGAACGACAGGATGCCAAATTCAGGGTTTAAATGCACTTTTTGTATGGGTATAAGCCGGTTGCATCCATCATGGCGCAGGTTCACACTACGCGCCCTTTATCGAACGAAAAACCGGATGCCATGAAGCTCAATGTGATTTGTTACGCCCTGCTGGGCCTGGCGCTGGTCGCCAGCCTGTTCTCGCTGCATCCGGTGTGGATGTGGTTGTTGCTGGCCAACCTGCTGACGTTTCTGATCTACGGCGGCGATAAGCTGGCGGCGCGCAAGGGGTGGCGGCGAGTGCCGGAGGCGACGCTGTTGCTGTTCGGCGCGCTGGGCGGGTGGTTGGGCGCACTGGCGGCACAGCAGCTGTTTCGCCACAAAACCCAGAAGCAGCCGTTTAAAACCTGGTTCATCCTCAGCGTGGCGCTCAACCTGGTGGCGGTGCTGGGGCTGTGGTACTGGGTTTATGGCCGCTGGATCTTCTGATTACAGCAGCAGCGGCAGGGTGGCGCTGGCGGTGGCCTGCATCGCCTGAGCGTAGGCGGGATCGCGCCGAGCCAGTTCGGCGATCATCAACTCCACCAGCAGCATGGCGCCGACCTTGGCCGGCAGGGCGCCGGCGGTCAGCGGCCCTTCCGGTTTGGCCGCCACCAGCAGCGTATCCGCCAGCTTGGCCAGCGGGCTGCGTTGGGTGTTGCTGACGGCGATCACGCGTGCGCCGCGCCCTTTGGCCAATGCCACCGCATGCAGCACGTCCTTGGTGGAGCCGGAGCTGGAGATGACGATCAGCAGATCCCGCTCACTCAGCGAGGCGGCGTTCATCGCCGCCCGGTGCATGTCGCTGAACAGCTGCGCCGGTTTGCCGAGGCGCAACAGCTTGTAGTGCAGGAAATCGCCGATGATGGCGCTGGCGGCGACGCCGTAAATCTGCACCGAAGCGCAACGCTGCAGGCTGTCCGCCGCCTGTTGCAGCGCCTGCGGATCCAACAGCGCGCCGGTATCCCGCAGCGCCTGAACGCTCTCTTCCACCAAATTTTCCGCCGCGCTTTGCCGCGTCGCCGCCTCCGGCTGGCTTTGCTGCAGGCTGAGGGCCAGCGCCATTTTAAATTCGGTATAGCCTTTGCAGCCCAGATGGCGGCACAGCCGCGTGACGCTGGCTTCGCTGGTGGCGCTTTCACGCGCCAGTTCGGTGATGGTCAGGTAAACGGCGCGGGAGGGCTGCGCAAGAAGATAGTTGCCGAGCTTTTGCAACGTGGGGCTGTACCCCGCCAAATCCTGCCGCAGCCGCAATAACAAGTTGCCTGTATTCATCACGTTACCTTTCTGAGTATTCCCGTTTCTATTGTGGCGGAAAGACGCCGCCGCTCGCCAGCGAAATCGACGGATTGTGAAGCCGATCATCGTTATGAATAAAATTTTCATTAAATTAATTTAAATGTGGTAAAAATTTTTACCATAAAAATGATAACGGGGAAAAATTTATGTCAACACCAGAATTGTCGCGCTCCGGCGGCTGGTTCGAAAAAGCCCAGCTGTTCGGCAAATCGTTCATGCTGCCGATTGCCGTGCTGCCGGCGGCCGGCCTGCTGCTGGGGATCGGCGGTGCGCTGTCCAACCCCAATACCGTCGAGGCGTATCCCTGGCTCGACGTCGGCTGGCTGCAAAGCGTATTTACGGTGATGGCCAGCGCCGGCGCCATCGTGTTCGCCAACCTGGCGGTCCTGTTCGCGGTCGGCGTGGCGGTGGGGTTGGCCAAAAGCGACAAGGGCACGGCGGGGCTGGCCTCGCTGATCGCCTACCTGGTGATGAACGCCACCATCAATGCGCTGTTGAAAATCAACGGCACGCTGGCCGCGCAGAACGCCGGCGCGGTGGGGCAGGGAACGATTCTCGGGATCCAGACGCTGGAGACCGGGGTGTTCGGCGGGGTGGTCATCGGTCTGGTGACCTGGTATCTGCACGGCCGCTACAACAAGATAGCGCTGCCGCCGTTCCTGGGCTTTTTCGGCGGCTCGCGCTTTGTGCCGATCGTCAGTTCGCTGGCGGCGATGGCGGTCGGCGCCCTGATGACCGTGATGTGGCCGCCTTTCCAACGGCTGATCTTCGGCATGGGCGGGCTGGTGGACGCCAGCGGCTATCTCGGCACCTTTATCTACGGCTTTGTATTGCGCATGCTCGGGCCGTTCGGCCTGCATCACATCTTCTACCTGCCATTTTGGACCACCGCGCTCGGCGGCAGCGAAGTGATCAACGGACAGCTGGTGGAAGGCACGCAGCGCATTTTCTTCGCCCAGTTGGCCGACCCGAATACGCAGCAGTTCTACATCGGCACGGCGCGCTTCATGTCCGGCCGCTTTATCACCATGATGTTCGGCCTGGTCGGCGCCTGCCTGGCGATGTACCAAAGCGCGCGCCCGGAGAACCGCAAACGCGTCGGCGGGCTGCTGCTGTCGGCGGCGCTGACCTCATTCCTGACCGGCATCACCGAACCTATCGAATTCTCGTTCCTGTTCATTGCGCCGGCGCTGTACGTGGTGCACGCGCTGTTCGACGGCCTGGCGTTCGCGATCGCGCACATTCTGCATATCACCATTGGCCAGACGTTCTCCGGCGGTTTTATCGATTTCATGCTGTTCGGCGTGCTGCAGGGCGAAGCGAAAACCCACTGGATGTATGTGCCGCTGGTCGGGGTGCCCTGGTTCTTCCTGTACTACTTCACGTTCCGTTTCCTGATCCTGCGCTTCAATTTCAAAACGCCGGGGCGCGAGGTGGAAACCGCGCCGCAAGCGGTGACGACCGGCACCGAACGCTCGCAGCAGGTGCTGGCGGCGCTGGGCGGCAAAGAGAATATCGTCGAACTGGATTGTTGCGCCACGCGGCTGCGCGTGACGGTAAAACAGAGCCGGTTGCTGGACGAGGGCGGGCTGAAGGCCAGCGGCGCGCGGGCGGTGATCGTTCGCGGCAACGGCGTTCAGGTGATCTATGGCCCGCACGTGACCATTATTAAAAACGAAGTCGAGGAGTTGTTGGATTTATGACGCTTTCCATTTTGCAGCAGATTAAGGGCCGGCTGGTGGTGTCTTGCCAGGCGCTGGACGACGAGCCGCTGCACAGCGATTTTATCATGGCGCGCATGGCGCTGGCGGCCGAGCAAGGCGGTGCGGCGGCGATCCGCGCCAACGGCGTCGAAGACGTTAAAGCCATCCTGCGCACGGTGGCGCTGCCGGTGATCGGCATTATCAAGCGCGATTATGCCGGTAGCGAGGTCTATATCACGCCGACCCTGCGTGAAATCGATGAGCTGATGACTGCGGCGCCGCAGATGATTGCATTGGACGCGACCGGCCACCGGCGGCCAGGGGAGCTGCAGCTGGCAGCGCTGGTTGCCGCGATCCGCGCCAGGTATCCCCGGCTGCTGTTGATGGCGGACATCGCCACCGTGGAAGAAGCGCAAGAGGCTGCCAGGTTGGGGTTCGACTGCGTGGGCACCACGCTGCACGGCTATACCGCCGAAAGCCGGGGCGCCCGACTGGCGGAGGACGATTTCGGCTTTCTGCGTGCGGTGCTGGCGGCGGTGCCGGTGCCGGTCATCGCCGAGGGCAATGTCGAAACGCCGGCGATGGCCGCGCGCTGCCTGGCGCTGGGGGCGCATGCGGTGGTGGTGGGCGGCGCCATTACGCGCCCGCAGCAGATCACCCGCCGCTTTGTCGAGGCCATCGGCGGGCGGTGAAGGGCTCCCCGGCGCGCCGGGGAGGGGAAATCAGGCGTGCTGCTGGAGGAACTCCCGCCACAGCTCGACCACCCGCTGCAGATCCTGACGGCTGACGTCGAGGTGGGTCAGAATGCGCGTCAGCGGGCCGCTGCTGATCAGCACGTCGCGTTCGCGCATCCACGGGCCGAATTTGGCCGCCAGCGCCGGCGGTTGGCGCAGGTACAGCACGTTGGTCTGTGCGCCGGGTTCGACGACCTCCACGCCGATCTGCCGCAGCTGTTGCTCCAGCCAGACCGCGTTGTCATGGTCTTCGCGCAGCCGCGCGACGTTATGCTCCAGCGCGTAGAGGCCGGCCGCCGCCAGGATGCCGGCCTGACGCAGCCCGCCGCCGGTCATCTTGCGCCAGCGCAGCGCGCGCTGAATGAAGGCCTCGCTGCCGCACAGCAGCGATCCGACCGGCGCGCCCAGCCCTTTCGACAGGCAAATGGTGAAGGTATCGCAGTATTGCACGATCTCTTTCAGCGGCAGGTTCAGCGCCACGGCGGCGTTGAAGATGCGCGCGCCGTCGATATGCAGCGCCAGCTGCCGCTCGCGGGTAAACTGCCACGCCTGCTGCAGGTAGGCCTGCGGCAGGACTCGGCCGCCGATGGTGTTTTCCAGGCTCAGCAGCCGGGTGCGGGCGAAGTGGATATCGTCGGGTTTGATGGCGGCGGCGAGCTTGTCCAGCGGCAGCGTGCCGTCCGCGTCGGCCTCGATCGGCTGCGGCTGGATGCTGCCCAGCACCGCTGCGCCGCCGGCCTCGTATTTATAGTTGTGCGCCTGTTGGCCGACCAGATACTCGTCGCCGCGCTGGCAGTGGCTCAGCAGCGCCACCAGGTTGGCCTGGGTGCCGCTGGGCAAAAACAGCGCCGCCTCTTTGCCCGACAGGCGCACCGCCTCGGCCTCCAGCGCGTTGACCGTCGGGTCATCGCCGTAGACGTCGTCGCCGACCTCTGCCTGAGCCATCGCCTGGCGCATGGCGGCGCTGGGGCGGGTGACGGTGTCGCTGCGTAGATCGATAAGCATAGGGTTCCTGGAATGTAAGGGAGAGGAAAAGGGTACATGGCATCATATACCCTTATTTCACCGGGGGGCAGCTTGCTTAGCGCAGCCAGTTGGTTTTCGCCAGCTCGACCACTTCGTCGCCGCGGCCGTTGATGATGGCGCGCAGCATGTACAGGCTGAAACCTTTCGCCTGTTCGAACTTGATCTGCGGCGGCATCGCCAGCTCTTGCTTGGCGGTGACCACGTCCAGCAGCGCCGGGCCGGGGTGCGCCAACATCTCCTGCAGCGCGCCGTCCAGATCCGAGGCTTTTTCCACGCGGATGCCCTTGATGCCGGCGGCGTTGGCGATCGCCGCGAAGTCCGGGTTATGCAGGTCGGTGCCGTCGGTCAGATAGCCGCCTGCCTTCATCTCCATCGCCACGAACCCCAACACGCTGTTGTTGAACACCACGATTTTCACCGGCAGCTTGAGCTGCGCCAGCGACAGGAAATCCCCCATCAGCATGGTGAAGCCGCCGTCGCCGCACATGGCGATCACCTGTTTATCCGGCGCGGTGGCCTGGGCGCCGATCGCCTGCGGCATGGCGTTGGCCATCGAACCGTGGTTGAACGAACCGAGCAGGCGGCGCTTGCCGTTCATTTTCACGTAGCGGGCGGCCCACACCGTCGGCGTGCCGACGTCGCAGGTGAAGATGGCGTCGTCGCTGGCGTACCGGCTGAGCTGTTGCGCCAGATACTGCGGGTGGATCGGCTGGTCGTCGTTGGCGGTCGCCAGCCCGTCGAGATCCTTGCGCGCGTTGCGGTAATGCTCCAGCGCCTTGTCGAGGAACGCCCGGTCGCGCTTGGGCTCCAGCTGCGGCAGCAGGGCGGTGAGGGTGGTGTGGATATCGCCCACCAGCGCCATGTTGACCGGGCAGTGTGCGCCGATGCTGCCGGGGTTGATGTCGATCTGAATGATGTTGGCGTTGGTGGGGTAGAACGCGCGGTAGGGGAACTGGGTGCCGAGCAGCACCAGCGTGTCGGCGTTCATCATCGCGTGGTAGCCGGAGGAGAAGCCGATCAGCCCGGTCATGCCGACGCTGTAAGGGTTATCCCATTCGATATGCTCTTTGCCGCGCAGCGCATGCACCACCGGCGCCTGCAGCAGCTCGGCCAGCTTGACCACCTCATCGTGCGCGCCGGCGCAGCCGCTGCCGCACATCAGGGTGATGTTTTTCGCCTGATTCAGCGTCTCTGCCAGCTTGTTCAGCTCGCTCATCGGCGGCTGCACCAGCGGCAGCGCCGGGGTATGCCAGGTCAGGGACGCGTCTTCCGACGCCATGCGCAGCGCCACGTCGCCCGGCAGGACCACCACCGAGACGCCGCGGTTGAGGATCGCCTTGCGCATGGCGATCTCCAGCACGCGCGGCAGCTGTTCCGGGTTGGAAACCAGCTCGCAATAGTGGCTGCATTCGCGAAACAGCTCCTGCGGATGCGTTTCCTGGAAGTAGCCGCTGCCGATTTCGCTGGAAGGAATGTGTGCGGCGATCGCCAGCACCGGCACATGGTTGCGGTGGCAGTCGAACAGGCCGTTGATCAGGTGCAGGTTGCCGGGGCCGCAGGAACCGGCGCACACCGCCAGCTGGCCGGTGAGCTGGGCTTCGGCGCCGGCGGCGAAGGCGGCCACCTCTTCATGGCGGGTGCCCAGCCATTCGATGGTGCCCATGCGGTGCAGGCTGTCGCTCAGGCCGTTGAGCGAATCGCCGGTCACGCCCCAAATGCGTTTTACGCCGGCTTGATCCAGCGTTTTGGCGATCAGTGTGGCTACGGTTTGCTTCATGGTTCCCCCAAACATGGTTTAAAAAACGATGTGTACTCGATCCGGTGAGCGGCAGCAGAACAACTGCAAGCATAGCTTACCGGCGGTGGACGAGATGCGGTCAGGAAGGGTAAAGAGCGTAGGACGGAGGAAAGTGTAACCGGGCGGGGAGGGGGGAACTTGCCGATAAATGCCCCATCGCGGCGATGGGGCCTGGGGATTACGCCAGCGTGACGTCGCCCCGCAGCTGGCAACTGCAGGCCAGCACGTAGCCTTGCGCTATTTCTTCCGCGCTCAGCGTCATGGTGCTGGTGGTGATGTAGTCGCCCTCGAGGATGCGGGTTTTGCACGAGCCGCACACCCCGGCGCGGCAGGCGGCGTTGACCGGCAGGGCATTGGCCTCCATCGCCGCCAGCAGCGTGCTGCCGACCGGCACGCGGAATTCGCGCAGCGGGCGGGCGGCGCGCAGCGTCAGCCCTTCGGTGGCATCGGCCTGCGCCGCCGGCATGTGGAACTGCTCTTTATGGAAACGCTCGGCCGGCACGCCGAGCCGGCTGCACAGCTGCTCCACCTGTTCCATGTAGGGCGCAGGGCCGCAGGTCATCACCGTGCGTTCGGCGATATCCGGCGCCGCCTGCCGCAGCGTCTGCTCATCGATGCGGCCGCTGAGGTAGCCGGGTTGCAGATCCCGCTCGGCCATCAGCGTCAGGCGCAGCTGCGGATGGGCGGCGCACAGCGCGCGCCATTGATCGGCGAAAATCGTGTCGGCGGGGGTGCGCACGTTAAAGATCACGGCGATATCGCAGGCCGGGCGGTTGGCGGTCAGCCAGCGGCACATCGAGACGATCGGCGTCACGCCGCAGCCGGCGGCCAGCATCAGATAACGATCGGCCGGGTGGCGCTCGCAGCTGAACTCGCCCTGCGCGTCGGACAGCCACAGCGTGTTGCCGGGGTTGACCTCTTGCGTCAGCCAACGCGATCCGACGCCGTCCGGCAGGCAGCGCACGCTGATGCTGAGAAAGCGGCTCTGGCCGGGCGAGGAGGAGAGCGTATAGGCGCGCAGCGTCTCCTCGCTGTTGCGGATGCTGACCAGCGCAAACTGGCCCGCCTGATAAGGGTAGAAAACGTCGCATATCAGGTTCAGTGTCCAGACGTCGGCGGTTTCGCGCTGGATGGAATGTACCTGCATGCGGTTCGGGCAAAGTGGAGTGGGTTGAGTCATCGGGGCACCTCAAAAAGCAAAGGGGCCGGCGCAGGCGGCCCCATAACGTAATGGCATCAGGCGAGCAGCGCGTTGATATCCTGCTCGACGGTGGTGATCGGGCGCAGGCCGAATTTCTCGTTGAGGATCGCCATCAGGTTGTCGGTCAGGAAGCCCGGCGCGGTCGGGCCGGTGACGATGTTTTTCACTCCCAGCGACAGCAGCGTCAACAAAATGACGATAGCCTTCTGTTCAAACCACGACAGCACCAGGCTGAGCGGCAGTTCGTTGACGCTGCAGCCGAGCGTGTCCGCCAGCTTGACCGCCAGCATAATGGCGGAATAGGCGTCGTTGCACTGGCCGACGTCCAGCAGGCGCGGCAGCCCTTCCAGCGTGCCGAAGTCCAGCTTGTTGAAACGGTACTTGCCGCAGGCCAGCGTCATGATCAGGCAGTCTTGCGGCACGCTGCGGGCGAAGTCGGTGAAGTAGCTGCGCTCGTCGCGGCTGCCGTCGCAGCCGCCGACCAGGAAGACGTGGCGCAGTTTTTTCTGCGACACCAGATCGATCACCGTGTCGGCGGCGTTCAGCAGCGTCTGGCGGCCGAAGCCGACGGTGATCAGGTGCTCGATCTCGGTGTAAGGGAAGCCGTTCATGCCCTGCGCCTGGCGGATCACGGCGCCGAAGTCGTCGCCCTCCAGATGGTTGACGCCCGGCCAGCCGACGATGCTGCGGGTCCAGATGCGATCGCCGTAGTTGCCGACGTTCGGATCGATGATGCAGTTGGAGGTCATCACGATCGGGCCAGGGAATTTGGCGAACTCCGTCTGCTGGTTCTGCCAGCCGCTGCCGTAGTTGCCCACCAGATGCTTGAATTTTTTCAGTTCCGGATAGCCGTGCGCCGGCAGCATTTCACCGTGGGTGTAGACGTTGACGTTTTGCCCTTCGGTTTGTTCGAGCAGCATGCGCAGATCTTTCAGATCGTGGCCGGAGATCAGAATGGCTTTCCCGGCCACCGGGCGCACGTTGACCGCGCTGGGCTGTGGATCGCCGTAGGCCTGGGTTTCGCCGCGATCGAGGATCGCCATCACGTTGAAGTTCATCTTGCCGATGCCCATGGCGTTGTTCAGCAGGGTGTCGACGTCGCGCGGTCGGGTGCCGAGCCAGGCCATAAAGGCGTGGTAGTCGGCATAGAGCTGCTCGTCGAACTGGCCGAGCACGTGCGCGTGTTCCATATAGGCCGCGGCGCCTTTCAGGCCGTACAGGCACAGCATGCGCAAACCGTGGACGTCGTCGCCGACCTCTGCCTTGTCGCCGTTGAGGGCAAACTGCGCCGCCTGTTGCAGCAGCGCAGGCATATCGTCACCGGCCAGCTGCAGCGCCGCCATCGGGTGATCGACGCATACGCCGGCGTCCAGCAGCCGGCAACGGGCGGCCAGCGAATCGCGCAGCAGCAGGGTTTCCCGCGCGTAGCCGATGATGCGCTGGGAGTCGAAGTTGACGTTGGTCAGGGTGGAGAAGAAGGCGCGCGGGGCGAAGCTGTCGATCTCGTGGTCGACGATGCCCAGCGAACGCGCCTGCAGCGCCCAGGCGGAGAGCCCCTGCAGCGCCGCCACCAGCAGATCCTGCAGATCGGAGGTTTCCGCCGTCTTGCCGCACATGCCCTGAGCATACGCGCAGCCGTTGCCTGCCGGAGTACGGATGGTTTGTTCACATTGCACACAGAACATAGTCGCTTCCTTTTATTTTTAAAGTTGCATTTGTAATGCTTGTTTAAAAGCATAGATCGGCGATCCGGGTTGCAAAAGGCTTTTGTGCGACTACTGCGGGCAAGTTTGATTTAGCGCAATTTTGCCGTGCGGATGGGAATTATTACGCTTTGGGGGCCGGCGGGCCCCCAGGGGAGAGGATCAGGAGAACAGGGCGATCAGCACCGGCGCCAGCAGGCTCAGCAGGAAGCCGTGCACGATGGCGGGGGGCACCATGTCCAGCCCGCCGCTGCGCTGCAGCACCGGCAGGGTGAAGTCCATCGAGGTGGCGCCGCACAGGCCGAGAGCGGTGGAGCGGCTGCGGCGCACCAGCGTCGGGATCAGCATGATTGCCACCAGCTCGCGCGCCAGATCGTTGAAGAACGCGGCGCTGCCCATCACCGGGCCGTAGGCGTCGGTGATCAGAATGCCCGACAGCGAATACCAGCCGAAGCCGGAGGCCATCGCCAACCCGGCCTTGACCGGCAGCCCCAGCAGCTGCGCCGCCAGCGCACCGCCGGCCAGCGACGCGACGGTCACCACCAACGCCACCAGCGTGCCGCGGCGGTTGAGCACGATCTGGCGCAGCGTCATGCCGCTGTTGCGCAGCTGAATACCGACCAGCAACAGCAGGAAGATCAGCGCATATTCGCTGCCTTTATGGGCGAACTGCAGCCATTGCCACTGCGTCAGGCCGAGCAGGAAGCCGCCGAGCACCACGCCGCACAGCTTGAGCGACTCCAGCGCCATGTGCACGCGCGAAGGCAGCTTTTCCTGTTTATGGCTGCTGCGCCACGGCATGCGCCGCTCCAGCAGCGCCAGCAACAGCAGATTGGCGCAGAGAATGCAGAAGAAGAACACCGCGCTGTACTGGAAGATCAGCACCAGGTTGCTGCTGAGATCTTCCATGAACGCCAGGCTGATACCCATGAAAAACAGGATCACGTACACCATCCCGCTCAGCAGTCGGTTGATCAGCACCAGCAGCGGGCGATGGCGTAAGGGAATGAGGTAACCGACAATTAGCGGTAACAGAATAATCAACAGTCCTGAGTACATGGTGCTGCTTGTGTCCTTGAGTTTTGAAGCGCGCCGAACGGCGGCGAGGAGCACACGCTAACCAAAAGCCCGGCCGGAGTAAAGCGGCAGATTTGACGTTGGCCGCTTGACCTGCAAGGGGTTTTTTGACCATGCTCTGTGAAGGTTGCCTCATTGACGAGGCGACGGCGCGCACGGGAGGCGGCGGATGTTCTTGGAGCGTATCGAAATTGTAGGTTTTCGCGGCATTAACCGGCTGTCCCTGATGCTGGACGACAACACGCTGTTGCTCGGCGAAAACGCCTGGGGTAAATCCAGCCTGCTGGATGCGCTGACGCTGCTGCTGGCGCCGGAGCAGAAGCTGTATCGGTTTGAGGCGCACGACTTCCATTTCCCGCCCGGAGAAGAGGCGGCCAAAGAGCGCCACCTGCAGGTGGTGTTCACCTTCTGCGAAAAAGACATCGGCCATGCGCACCTGCCGCGCTATCGCCACCTGACGCCGCTTTGGGTCAAGGGCGAAGATGGTCTGAGCCGCATTCATTACCGCTGCGAAGGCGAGCTGGCCGACGACGGCACGGTGTGCACCTGGCGCGGTTTTCTCGACGCCGACGGCAACGCCTTTCAACTGCACCATATCGAACAGCTGGCCCACGCCATCATCCGCATTCATCCGGTATTGCGCCTGCGCGACGCGCGCTTTATTCGTCGCCTGCGCCCCAGCAGCCTCGGCGATGAACGCAAACCCGATACCCAGGCGCTGGCGCAGCAGTTGGATCAACTGACGCGCGAGCTGGTGCGCAATCCGCAGAAGCTGACCAACGGCGAACTGCGTCAGGGGCTGGCGGCCATGCAGCAACTGCTGGAGCACTACTTCGCTGAGCAAAGTTCGCAGGTGACGCGGCCGCGCCGCCGCGGCGGCGAACCGGAGCAGGATGCCTGGCGTGCGCTGGACGGCATCAACCGCATGGTGGCCGAGCCGAACAGCCGCAGCATGCGCCTGATCCTGCTGGGGATGTTTTCCACCCTGCTGCAGGCCAAGGGCGACGTTAAGCTGGATGCGCATGCACGGCCGCTGCTGCTGGTGGAAGACCCGGAAACTCGCCTGCACCCGATTATGCTGTCGGTGGCCTGGGGGCTGCTCAATCAGTTGCCGCTGCAGCGCATCACCACCACCAACTCCAGCGAACTGGTGTCGCTGGTGCCGGTGGAGCACGTCTGCCGGCTGGTGCGCGAGTCGGGGCGGGTCGCGACCTACCGTCTCGGGCCGCGCGGGCTGAGCGCCGAAGACGGGCGGCGCATCGCGTTTCACATCCGTTTCAACCGGCCGTCGTCGCTGTTCGCCCGCTGCTGGCTGCTGGTGGAGGGCGAGACCGAAGTGTGGCTGCTGAACGAGCTGGCGCGGCAGTGCGGCTACCATTTCGAGGCGGAAGGGGTGCGGGTCATCGAGTTCGCCCAGTGCGGCCTGAAGCCGCTGCTGCGCTTCGCCCGCCGCATGGGCATCGAGTGGCATGCGCTGGTGGACGGCGATGAGGCGGGCAAAAAGTACGCCAATACCGTGCGCAGCCTGCTGGACAATCATGAAGACAACGAACGCGATCGGCTGACCGCGCTGCCGGCGCCGGATATGGAACACTTCATGTTCCGCGAAGGGTTCGGCCCGGTCTATCACCGGATGGCGTCGGTGCCGATCAACGCGCAAATGCCGGTGCGTAAGGTGATCCTGAAAGCGGTCCACCACTCGTCGAAGCCGGATCTGGCGATCGAGGTCGCGATGCAGGCCGGCGAATGGGGCACGGACTCGGTGCCGCCGCTGCTGAAGAAAATGTTCTCACGGGTGATCTGGCTGGCGCGCGGCCGGGCGGACTGACGACGGCCCACCGGGCGTTATCGGGCGCAGAAATGCGCCGCCAATCCCTGTTCCAGCTCGTCCAGCAGCTGATAGCGGCGGCGATACTCGGCGCGCTTCTTGCTGGCAATCTCTTCGAGAGGTTTGCGGGCGATGCGCGCGGGCAGCAGGAAATAGCCGCTGTCGAGCGGTTTGGCGCCCATCGACAGCCAGAACTGATCGTAATCGGCGTGCAGTTGGTCCTTCTTCTTACTCTGGTAACGCCAGTTTTGATAGATATGGGTGGCGTTGCCGACCGCCACGATCTGGCGGATGCCGAGGTGCCGCGCCAGCGTGCAGATGCCTTCCAGCACCAGCCGTTTGGGGAACAGGCCGTGGCACTCTTTGGTGGTGTGCTGGATCTCGGCGTGCGGCACCTCATGGTTTGCGCCCTGCAGGCCGCCGATGAACAGCGTCGGCTGCTGCTGATAATGCATCAGCGCAAAGGTGATCTCCGCCAGCATCACGCCGTTGGCGTTGCGCAGCAGCAGCGTGGCTTCCCCTTCCTTATTCAGCTTGTCGATCGCCGCCAGTTCCAGCGCGATCGGCGCTTCGTTTTTGCCCATCGCGCGGGCCAGCACGAAAGGCTGCGGGCCGAGGTGGCCGAGGCGCATCTTCAGCGGCATGCGCTGTGCGATAAGATCATAATGATCGCGCAGGGCGAACAGGCATTCGATCTTGCTCATGTTGGCCGCCAGGTAGGGGCGATGCAGTTTGCACGGCAGGTTCGGCTGCGCGCTCAGGATCTCCTCCAGCAGCGGGTTGCTGGCCAGGGTGCTGAGCAGGCCGCTGGTAGTGCGCCAGTTGAGCAGCGAACGGCCGAGAAACTTCAGGCGAAACGAGGGTTTTTTCCAGGCGTTGCTTGGCGCCTTTTCGCCATTGATCAGCGCCGTCATCAGTTGCCAGCCGTTAAGCGGCCGGGCGGAGGCGAGTGGGTAGCTGAGCTGTGACATGATGAAATCCTTGGCTGTATTGAATGGCGCTATTTCATCAAGGCTTCACTAAACGGGAGTTCAATGCTGAACTGTAACCAGGCGTGTCTCCACATTGTGTTGAGCTAAGGTTTAGTTATTCCCTACGGTGCGTGCTAATTTAGCTCCGCCGCCGCAATGGGCGGTTGATATTCACAAGCACAGGCAGGTCAATTTTGACAGGGTTTACAGGACATAAACGCCGCTGGATACTCGTTCTGGCGGTCATTGCGGCGCTTGCCGCGGCGGCCGTTTGGCACTTTCGCCATCCGGCGCCAACCGATTTCAAAACGGTGAAAGCCACCAAACGCGATCTGCAGCAGAACGTGTTGGCGACCGGCCAACTGGACGCGGTGCGCAAGGTTGACGTCGGCGCGCAGGTCAGCGGGCAGTTGGAAAAGCTGTATGTCGAGATCGGCGACAAGGTGAAGAAAGGCCAGTTGCTGGGCGTTATCGATCCGCAACAGGCGCAGAACAGCATCCGCGAAGGCGAGGCGACGCTGCGTGAACTGCATGCGCAACTGCTGCAGGCGCAGGCCGAACAGCAGCTGGCGGCGGTCACGCTGCAGCGCAACCAGGCGCTGGCCAAGCTGCAGGCGGTGTCGCGCCAGGATCTGGATCAGGCGGCGACGCAGCTGGCGGTGAAGAAGGCGCAGGTGGGCACCATCAATGCGCAGATCGCGCGGAACCAGGCCAGCCTGGATACCGCCAAGATCAACCTGGCCTATACCCGCATCGAGGCGCCGATGGATGGCGACGTGGTGCAGATCACCACGCTGCAGGGCCAGACGGTGATCGCGGCGCAGCAGGCGCCGAACATTCTGACGCTGGCGGATCTCGGCACCATGCTGGTGAAGGCGCAGGTGTCGGAGGCCGACGTCATCAACCTCAAGCCGGGACAGAAGGCCTGGTTCACGGTGCTGGGCGATCCGACCCGGCGCTTCGACGGCGTGCTGAAAGACATTCAGCCGACGCCGGAAAAGGTCAACAACGCCATCTTCTATTATGCGCGTTTCGAAGTGCCCAACCCGGAAAGGCTGCTGCGCTTGCAAATGACGGCGCAGGTGCATATCCAGCTGGCAGGCGTCGAGCAGGCGCTGGTGATCCCGCTGGCGGCGCTGGGCGATCAGATCGCCGACAATCGCTACCACGTCTCGGTGCTGAAGCAGGGCAAGGAAGAGAAGCGCGAGGTGGCTATCGGCCTGCGTAACAATATCGACGTACAGATCCTCAGCGGCCTCGAGGCGGGCGATGAGGTGATCGTCAGCCGCGGCGGCGTGGAGGCCGGCTGATGGCGGCGCTGTTGCAACTGAGCGGCATCCGCCGCAGCTACCGTTCCGGCGAGCAGACGGTGGAGGTGCTGAAGGGGATCAGCCTGAGCATCGACGCCGGTGAAATGGTGGCGATCATGGGGGCCTCCGGCTCCGGCAAATCGACGCTGATGAACATTCTCGGCTGTCTGGACAAACCGAGCGCCGGCGTGTATCGGGTGGCCGGGCAGGATGTGGCGACGCTGAGCGACGATGCGCTGGCGCAGCTGCGGCGCGAGCATTTCGGCTTTATCTTTCAGCGCTATCATCTGCTGCCGCACCTGAGCGCGGCGCACAACGTCGAAGTGCCGGCGGTGTACGCGGGGCTGGGCAAAGCGGCGCGGCGCGAACGGGCGGTGGCGTTGTTGCGGCGTCTGGGGCTGGGGGAGCGCGTCAACTACCGGCCGAGCCAGCTTTCCGGCGGCCAGCAGCAGCGCGTCAGCATCGCCCGCGCGCTGATGAACGGCGGGCAGGTGATCCTGGCGGATGAACCGACCGGCGCGCTCGACAGCCACTCCGGCGAAGAGGTGATGGCGATCCTCAAACAGCTGTGCGCCCAGGGCCACACGGTGATCCTGGTGACCCACGATCCGGCGGTGGCGCGCCAGGCGGAGCGGATCATCGAGATCCGCGATGGCGAGATCATCGCCGATTCGCGCCCGGCACCGCAGGAGAATGCGCAGGCCAAGCCGCTGGCGCTGGCCACCGCGGCACCTTCCTGGCGGCAGATGGGCGGCCGTTTCCGCGAGGCGCTGGTGATGGCCTGGCGCGCGATGGCGGCCAACAAGATGCGCACCGCGCTGACCATGCTCGGCATCATTATCGGCATCGCCTCGGTGGTGTCGATCCTGGTGATCGGCGACGCCGCCAAGCAGATGGTGCTGGCGGACATTAAATCTATCGGCACCAACACCGTCGATATCTATCCCGGCAAGGACTTCGGCGATGACGATCCGACCTACCGGCAATCGTTGAAATACGGCGATCTCGATGCGCTGCGCGAACAGCCGTACATCAGCGCGCTGTCGCCGAGCATCAGCAGCAGCATGCGGCTGCGCTTGGGCAACGTCGATGCGGCGGCCAACGTCAACGGCGTCAGCGAACAGTTCTTCCGCGTGTACGGCATGAGCTTTACCCAGGGCGTCGGCATCGACTCGATGCAGGTGCAGTCGCAGGCGCAGACGGTGGTGATCGACGCCAATACCCAGCGGCGGCTGTTCCCGCACCAGAAGAACGTGGTCGGCGAGGTGATCCTGGTGGGCAACATGCCGGCGACGGTGGTCGGCGTGGCCAGGGAGAAGCAGTCGATGTTCGGCAGCAGCAAGACGCTGAACGTGTGGGTGCCTTACAGCACCATGGCCAACCGGCTGATGGGCAACAATTATTTCGACTCGATCACCGTGCGCATCCGCGACGGCTACGACAGCAAGGAAGCGGAACAGCAGCTGTCGCGCCTGTTGACGCTGCGCCACGGCAAGAAGGACTTCTTCACCTATAACATGGACAGCCTGGTGCAAACCGCCGAGAAAACCACCCGCACGCTGCAGCTGTTCCTGACGCTGGTGGCGGTGATTTCGCTGGTGGTCGGCGGCATCGGCGTGATGAACATCATGCTGGTGTCGGTGACCGAACGCACGCGCGAGATCGGCATCCGCATGGCGGTGGGCGCCCGTTCCGGTGACGTGTTGCAGCAGTTCCTGATCGAGGCGGTGTTGGTCTGCCTGGTGGGGGGCGCGCTGGGGATTACGCTGTCGTTCGCCATCGGCCTGGCGGTGCAGCTGGTATTGCCGGGCTGGCAGATCAGCTTCCCGCCGGCGGCGTTGCTGAGCGCGTTCCTCTGTTCCACCGGCATCGGCGTGGTGTTCGGCTACCTGCCGGCGCGCAATGCCGCGCGGCTGAATCCGATCGATGCGCTGGCGCGCGAGTAGGTAACAGGCATAAAAAATGCCAGTCACACGGCGGCTGGCATTTTTATCGCAGTACGGTCAATGCAGCGCGACGCTGCCGGAAGCGTTTAGGACAGCGCCTCGCTTTCCACCGGCACAATAAGGCTGGCATGGTTCCCTTTTGGCCCTTGATGCACGTCGAAGCTGACCTGCTGGCCCGCCTTCAACGTTCTGTAACCATCCATCTTGATGGTGGAATAATGCGCGAAAATATCTTCGCCGCCGCCGGCTGGGCAGATGAAGCCAAAACCTTTGGCGTTGTTAAACCATTTAACAGTACCCGTCTCCATGCTTTTACATCCCTCGCAACGCTATTTTAAGTGAGATGAATAACTGATTTCGCACCCGCCGTGGGCGGGTAGCAGGGTGGACAAGGGGTGGTTAAAAGACCACCAGCCACGAATTTACACTCTAGAGCAAATGATCGGGGCGTCAAGGGATCGGCTTTTGTCGGCGGGGAGCAGTTCACCAAAGTTTGAAGCAGGTAACGCTATTGCCACGATTCAGTCACAATTGGCCCGTTTTTTTGCGCACGTTACAGTACGGCGGGACGATGCCGAAGATGATAAAATAGTAACTATCCCCACTTTGAATAACCGAAACCTGTCCCCATATCTGAGGGCAGAGCAGAGAAGATGAGCAGCAATGGGCAATAACAACGACTGGCTAAACTTTGAACACTTGGCCGAAGAAAAACAAATCGATGCGGTAAAACCGCCGTCTATGTATAAAGTTATACTTAACAACGACGATTACACACCGATGGAATTTGTGATTGACGTTCTGCAAAAGTTCTTTTCTTATGATATTGAACGCGCAACGCAACTGATGCTCACGGTCCACTATCAAGGCAAGGCGATCTGTGGTGTTTTTACCGCCGAGGTGGCGGAAACCAAAGTCGTCCATGTGAACCGGTACGCAAGGGAGAACGAGCATCCGTTGCTTTGTACGCTGGAAAAAGCCTGAATAAGGCAATCTATTGGGGAGGTGCTTATGCTCAATCAAGAACTGGAACTCAGTCTCAACATGGCTTTCGCCAGAGCGCGTGAGCACAGACACGAGTTTATGACCGTGGAGCACCTGTTGCTGGCGTTGCTGAGCAACCCTGCCGCGCGAGAAGCGCTTGAGGCATGTACGGTGGATCTGGCCGCGTTGCGCCAGGAGCTGGAAGCCTTCATCGAACAAACCACACCGACGCTGCCCGCCGGCGAAGAAGAGCGCGACACTCAGCCGACGCTCAGCTTCCAGCGCGTGCTGCAGCGCGCGGTCTTCCATGTGCAATCTTCCGGCCGCAGCGAAGTGTCCGGCGCCAACGTGTTGGTGGCCATCTTCAGCGAGCAGGAGTCGCAGGCGGCTTATCTGCTGCGCAAACACGACGTCAGCCGTCTCGACGTGGTGAACTTCATTTCACATGGCACGCGTAAAGACGAGCCGGGCCAAGCGCCGAATGCGGAAAACCCGGTGAACGAAGAGCAGTCCGGAGGGGAAGACCGTATGGAAAACTTCACCACCAACCTCAATCAGTTGGCCCGTGTGGGCGGCATCGATCCGTTGATCGGCCGCGATCGTGAGCTGGAGCGCGCGATTCAGGTGCTGTGCCGCCGTCGTAAAAACAACCCGCTGCTGGTCGGCGAATCCGGCGTCGGCAAGACCGCCATCGCCGAGGGCCTGGCCTGGCGTATCGTGCAGGGCGACGTGCCGGAAGTGATGGCGGACTGCACGCTGTATTCGCTGGATATCGGTTCACTGCTGGCCGGCACCAAATACCGCGGCGACTTCGAGAAGCGCTTCAAGGCGCTGCTCAAGCAGCTGGAGCAGGATCAGAACAGCATTCTGTTCATCGATGAAATTCACACCATCATCGGCGCCGGTGCGGCTTCCGGTGGGCAGGTGGATGCCGCCAACCTGATCAAACCGCTGCTGTCGAGCGGCAAGATCCGGGTGATTGGCTCGACCACCTACCAGGAGTTCAGCAACATCTTCGAAAAGGATCGTGCCCTGGCGCGCCGTTTCCAGAAGATCGACATCACCGAACCGACGGCGGAAGAGACCGTTCAGATCATCAACGGCCTGAAGACCAAGTATGAAGCGCACCACGACGTGCGTTATACCGCCAAGGCGATCCGCGCCGCGGTGGAGCTGTCGGTGAAATACATCAACGATCGTCATCTGCCGGACAAGGCGATCGACGTGATCGACGAGGCGGGCGCCCGCAGCCGGTTGATGCCGGCCAGCAAGCGCAAGAAAACCGTCAACGTGGCCGATATCGAATCCGTGGTGGCGCGCATCGCTCGTATCCCGGAGAAAACCGTGTCGGCCAGCGATCGCGACGTGCTGAGAAACCTGGGCGATCGCTTGAAGATGCTGGTATTCGGCCAGGATCAGGCGATCGAAGCGTTGACGGAAGCGATCAAGATGAGCCGCGCCGGTCTGGGCCACGAGCGCAAGCCGGTCGGTTCCTTCCTGTTCGCCGGGCCGACCGGGGTCGGGAAAACCGAGGTCACCGTACAGTTGGCCAAGGCGATGGATATCGAGCTGCTGCGTTTCGACATGTCCGAGTACATGGAGCGGCATACCGTCAGCCGTCTGATCGGCGCGCCTCCGGGCTACGTCGGTTACGATCAGGGCGGGCTGCTGACCGATGCGGTGATCAAGCATCCGCATGCGGTGGTGCTGCTCGATGAGATCGAGAAGGCGCACCCGGACGTGTTCAACCTGCTGCTGCAGGTGATGGACAACGGCACGCTGACCGACAACAACGGCCGCAAGGCGGACTTCCGCAATGTGATCCTGGTGATGACCACCAACGCCGGTGTGCGGGAAACCGAACGCAAGTCGATCGGCCTGGTGCAGCAGGACAACAGCACCGACGCGATGGAAGAGATCAAGAAGGTGTTTACGCCGGAATTCCGCAACCGTCTGGACAACATCATCTGGTTCAACCATCTGTCTACCGAGGTGATCCAGCAGGTGGTCGACAAGTTCATCGTCGAACTGCAGGCGCAGCTGGATGCGAAGGGCGTCTCGCTGGAAGTGAGCGACGAAGCGCGCGACTGGCTGTCGGTGAAGGGCTACGACCGCGCGATGGGCGCTCGTCCGATGGCGCGCGTCATGCAGGAAAACCTGAAGAAACCGTTGGCCAACGAACTGCTGTTCGGCTCGCTGGTGGACGGCGGCTCCGTGAAGGTCGAGCTGGACAAGGACAAGAAACAGCTGACCTACCACTTCCTCAGCGCCGCCAAGCGCAAGGCGGACGAGGGCGCGGTGCACTAAGGCCGCCTTCAGGCAAAGAAAAAGCGATGCTTCGGCATCGCTTTTTTTATGGGTGAGATTCACCGTACAACAGAAACGAGTGAGCCCTCTCAGTTTACCTGCGCACCTGCAACCCGTTGTGTAACGTCGCTGCGGGGGTAAACGGAAAGGGCTCCCGAGGGATTACATCCTCGATGCCGCCAACGTGTGGCGCGCGGTGAGCCGATTAACGGCTACGGAAGACAATGCGGCCTTTGCTCAGGTCGTACGGGGTCAGCTCTACAGTGACTTTGTCGCCCGTCAGGATGCGGATATAGTTTTTACGCATTTTACCGGAGATGTGTGCGGTTACCACGTGCCCGTTTTCCAATTCAACGCGGAACATGGTGTTCGGCAGCGTATCAAGAACGGTGCCCTGCATTTCAATATTGTCTTCTTTGGCCATCGAATCCTCTAGGTCTAACTACCTTAGTTTTTAACCGGCAAGATAATGCCGAAAAACCCCCATTATGTAAAGATGTGTCGGTGAACATTGCACCGTTTCCACCAATTAGTTTACTGGAGAGGGCGGTTCAGCCGGCTGTGGGGATATGACTTGCGGCTCCCAGCACGCCGGCGCCAAAGGCCGCCGTTGAAGGGTGCTGAGCTGCTGCAAAAATTGACGGCGCGGAATTTCACGCGCGCCAAGGCGGGCAGTGTGAGCGTTCAGCACCTGGCAGTCAATCAATTCCCCGCCATAAGCGGCAAAATGGCGGCAAAAGGCCATCAATGCGCATTTTGAGGCGTTGGTGACGCGGCTGAACATCGATTCGCCGCAGAACAACGCGCCCTGCGCCACGCCATACATGCCGCCGACCAGTTGATTATCCTGCCATACCTCCACCGAGTGCGCGTAGCCGAGGCGGTGCAGATGCTGATAGGCGCGCTGCACCTCCGGGCCGATCCAGGTGCCTTCATCCGGCCGGTGGGCGCAGGCGGCGATCACCGCGGCGAAGTCGTGATTGAGCGTGATGCGAAACGGATCGTGGCGCAAAAAGCGTTTCAGGCTGCGGTTGAGATGAAACTCTGTCGGGAACAGCACCGCACGCGGATCGGGTGACCACCACAGGATGGCTTCCCCCGGCGAATACCAGGGGAAGATGCCGCGCTCGTAGGCCGCCAGCAGCCGCGGCGCCGTCAGGTCGCCGCCGATAGCCAGCAGGCCGTTAGGATCGCGCAGGGCGCTTTCAGGCGAGGGGAACGCCAGCGACTGTGGGGAAAGCTTCACGATGCGCATACGGGGGCTCTGCGTCCTCTACGGGCCGATTACGGCGCCAGGTTGCTGAATACGGTTGCGAAAGCGGGCATAGCGGCCCTGCCGGCGCATCAGGGTGGTGTGATCGCCCTGTTCGACAATCCGGCCGTCGTCCATTACGCAAATGCGGTCGAGATGCTCCAGGCCGTACAGACGGTGCGTCACCAGGATCAGCGTCTTACCCTGACAGTGCCGGCGCAGCAGCGCCAGGATCTGCTGCTCGGTTTCGGCGTCCAGCCCTTCGGTCGGTTCGTCGAGCAGCAGCAGCGGGGCCGGGTGCAGCAGCGCGCGGGCGATGCCCAGGCGGCGCTGTTCGCCGCCGGACAGCTGCCGGCCGCCTTCGCCCAGCCAGGCGTTCAGCCCGCCGTCGCTGTCCAGCAATTTATCCAGCCCCACCTGCCGCAGCACCTCGCTCAGGCGAGCGTCGTCGGCATCCGGCGCGGCCAGCCGCAGGTTTTCCCGCAGCGTATCGCTGAAGATATGCACCCGCTGGCTGACGACCGTGGTCATCCGACGCAGCGTGGCTTCATCATAATCCTCCAGCGGTTCGCCGTTGAGCAGAATTTTTCCGCCGTCGGTGCGCCAGGCGCGGGTCAGCAGCTGCAGCAGGGTGGACTTGCCGCAGCCGGTGCGGCCGAGCAAAGCGATGTGTTCGCCGGCCGCGACCTCGAGCGTGACGTCGCGCAGCACCGGCTGCGGTTGGTCGGGGTAGGTGAAGCTCAGCTGTTGCAGGCTAAGCTGAGCCCGATCGGCGGCGGCCGGGCCGGCGGCCGGGAAGGTGACCTCCGGCTGACGATCGATGATCTGCTTGACCCGCGTGGCGGAGGCAATGACCTGGCCGAGGTGCTGGAAGGCGCCGGCGACCGGCATCAGCGCTTCGAACGACGCCAGCGCGGCGAAGACAAACAGCGCGATCAGCGCGCCGGGCTGGGTATCGCCGCCGATGCCGGCGGCGGTCAGCCACAGCAGCAGCGTCACCGTCAGCCCGCTGGCGAGGATCATCAGCGCCTGCGCCTTGCCGCTCAGCGAGGCCTGCTGCCACTGGCGGCGTTGCCACCGCTGTTCGGTGGCGTTCAGCGTCTGGCGGAAGTCGTTGACGGCGCCGAACACCACCAATTCCGCCTGCCCCTGCAGCCAGGCGGTCAGGTCGGTGCGGTATTGGCCGCGCAGCGCGGTAAGCTGGCCGCCGATCGGCTTGCCGGCGCGATAAAACACCGGCGGTACCAGCAGCAACAACAGCAACAGGATGCCGCCCAGCGTCAGGGCGAGCGCAGGATCCAGCCAGCTCAGGCCGTAGGTGACCACCAGGATCACCACCGCTGCGCTGATCAGCGGCGAGATCACCCGCAGATAAAGATGATCCAGCGTGTCCACGTCCGCCACCAGGCGGTTGAGCAGCTCGGCCTGGCGGAAACGGGCGATGCCGCCCGGCGTCAGCGGCAGGATCTTGCTGAAGGTGAACACCCGCAGATGCGACAGCACACGGAAGGTGGCGTCGTGGCTGACCACGCGCTCGGCGTAGCGCCCGGCGGTGCGGAAGATTGCCGCGCCGCGCACGCCGGCGGCCGGCAGCATGTAGTTAAAGGTCAGCAGGCCCGCCAATCCGGCCAGCGACGAGGCGGCCAGGAACCAGCCGGAGAGCGCCAGCAGGCCGATGCTGGCCAGCAGAGTGACGATCGCCAAGAGGATGCCGAGGCTAATCAGCAGGCTATGGCGGCGGTACAACGCCAAAAACGGCAGCAAAACGCGCATGATTAAAGCTCCCCGCGGCGATGGGCGATCAGAGTGGCGAACAGGCCCGGTTGGGCGCTGAGGGTGGCGTAATCGCCCTGTTGCACGATGCGCCCGTTATCCATCACCCAAATCTGATCGTAGTCTTCGGTGTCTTCCAACTGGTGCGTTACCAGCAGGGTGGTTTGCTGATGTGAAGCGGCATTCAACGCCTGCATCACCCGCTGCTCGCTGTGGGCATCGAGGCTGGCGGCCGGTTCATCCAGCAGCAGCAGGCGGCGCGGGCCGATCAGCGCCCGGGCGACCGCCACGCGCTGCGCCTGGCCGACCGACAGGCGGGCGGCGTTGTCGCCCACTTCGGTGTCGAGCCCCTGTGGCAGATAAGGGAGCAGTTCGCTGACGTAGGCGAGTTCCACCGCCTGCTGCAGCTGCGCTTCGTCGGCCTGCGGGCAGCCCAGCAGGATATTGGCGCGCAGGGTTTGCGCCGGCAGATGCGGGTTCTGGCCGACCCAGCTCAGCTGCTGGCGCCAGGTTTCGGCGGACAGTTCACGCAGCTCGACGCCGTTGACGGTCAGCGATCCGCGATAGGGCAGGAAGCCGAGCAACAGATTCAGCAGCGAGCTCTTACCGGCGCCGCTCAGCCCGACCAGCGCCACGCGCTGCTGCGGTTGCAGGGTGAAGCTCAGCGGCCCGGCCAGCAGCACGCCGTTCGGCGACAGGATTTCCAACGCGCTGGCCTGCAGCGTCAGCGGTTGATCGGCGGGCAGTTGCCGCGTGCCGTTGCCCATCTGCTCGCCTTCGGCGCTGAGGAAGGTTTCCAGCGCTTCCGCCGCGCCGACCGCCTGCGCCTTGGCGTGGTAGAAGGTGCCGAGATCGCGCAGCGGTTGGAAAAACTCCGGCGCCAGAATCAACACCAGAAAACCGGAAAACAGCGTTACCCCGAGGCCGTAGCTGCCGAAGTTGAGTTCGCCGAGGTAGGAAAAGCCGAAGTACACCGCCACCACGGCGATGGAGATCGAAGCGAAAAACTCAAGCACGCCGGAAGAGAGGAAGGCCATACGCAGCACTTCCATGGTGCGGCTGCGGAAGTCTTCGGAAGATTTGGCGATCTGCGCGGTTTCGGCCTGCGCGCGGTCGAACAGCCGCAGGGTGTCCAGGCCGCGCAGGCGGTCGAGGAAGTTGCCGCTCAATCGCGCCAGCGCCACGAAGTTGCGGCGATTGGCGTCGGCGGCTCCCATGCCGACCAGCGCCATGAACAGCGGGATCAGCGGCGCGGTCGCCAGCAGAATGATGCCTGCGGCCCAATTGATCGGGAAGACGGCGATCAGGATCAGCAGCGGGATGAAGACCGCCAGATACATCTGCGGCAGATAGCGCGAGTAATAGTCCTGCATATCCTCGATCTGCTCGACGATGATGCTGGCCCAACTGCCCGCCGGTTTGCCCTGGATCCAGGCCGGCCCGAGCTGCTGCAGCTTATCCAGCACCTGTTGGCGCATGCGCTGGCGGATCACCTGGCCACACCGGAAACCGACCCGTTCCCGCAGCCAGCTCAACAGCGCCCGCAGCGCGAACGCGGCGGCCAGCCAGATAAAAGAAGGGATCAGCTGTTCGCGCGGGGTATGCTCGATGATCAGGGCGTGCAGCAGGCTGGCCAACAGCCACGCCTGCGCCACGATCAGCAGGCCGCTGAACAGCCCCAACAGCATGGAAAGGCGCAGCCAACGCTGCGCTAACGAACTCTGGGTTTTAAGCCAACGGGTTAACTGTTGCTGTCTGGTTTTTTTCATCAGATATGCGTCTGCGTCGCCGGCGCCCGTTTGTTACGGGCTGGGTTAACGTACTGTTAAATAATAGTGTTTGGCGCAATCGGCGACAAACAAGCGAGGCCCCATGTTACCTCGTCACCCGGAAGACTGAAAATAATAAAGCGGCCAAATGTGGCTATAACAGACGCGAGAAGGGGAGTGCGGAGGGGGGAAACAAAAAAAGCGGCTCGAGAGCCGCTTTTTGCTGATGAAGAGAACGTTTTAGCAGACTTCTGCGCCGGCGATGCCGTCCAGGTAACGCTCCGCGTCCAGCGCCGCCATACAGCCGGTGCCGGCGGAGGTGATCGCCTGGCGGTAGATGTGATCCATCACGTCGCCCGCGGCGAACACGCCGGGGATGGTGGTTTGGGTCGCATTGCCGTGAATGCCGGACTGCACTTTGATGTAGCCGTTTTCCAGCTCCAGCTGGCCGCCGAAGATGCCGGTGTTCGGGCTGTGGCCGATGGCGATGAACACGCCGGCCAGTTCCAGTTCACGGGTTTCGTTTTCCGCTTTGGTGCTGCGGATACGCACGCCGGTCACGCCCATTTCATCGCCCAGCACTTCGTCCAGCGTATGGTCGGTGTGCAGCACGATGTTGCCGCTTTTCACTTTTTCCATCAGCCGGTCGATCAGGATCTTCTCCGAGCGGAAGCTGTCGCGGCGGTGGATCAGGTGAACCTCGGCGGCGATGTTGGACAGGTACAGCGCTTCTTCAACGGCGGTGTTGCCGCCGCCGACCACTGCGACTTTCTGGTTGCGGTAGAAGAAGCCGTCGCAGGTCGCACAGGCGGAAACGCCTTTGCCCTTGAAGGCCTCTTCGGAAGGCAGGCCAAGATAGCGGGCGGAGGCGCCGGTCGCGATGATCAGCGCGTCGCAGCTGTATTCGCCGCTGTCGCCGAACAGGCGGAACGGACGCTGCTGCAGATCGACACTGTTGATGTGATCGAAGACGATTTCGGTCTGGAACTTCTCCGCATGCTCGCGCATGCGCTCCATCAGCGCCGGACCGGTCAGGCCTTCGGCGTCGCCCGGCCAGTTTTCCACCTCGGTGGTGGTGGTCAGCTGGCCGCCTTGTTCCATACCGGTGATCAGCACCGGGCTCAGGTTGGCGCGCGCCGCGTAAACGGCGGCGGTGTAACCGGCCGGGCCGGAGCCCAGAATCAGTAATTTGCTATGTTTAGCCGTGCCCATGAATAACCTCTTTATTCCACAATGGCGGACAATGAAGCCGATTGTAGGGAAAATGACGCAGTAAAAAAAGCGCCGGGCGACGTTGTTAACGATTTGTATGATAGTTGTCGCCTATTAATGCACCCGCTGTCGGCAAATCGTACGCCGAACGCAGAAATTTACCTTATCAAAGTCGCATTAGGCCGCTGAATCGCCAAGCGCGCAAAAACGGCGCATTCTGCGACTTAGGCCGCTCCCTGCCGGGGTTTATCTGCCAGCGATTCATAACCAAAAATGGGATGCAGACTTTTCGTGACGGTACGTTGTTCTGATTTTGCTTCTTTTACTTTGACAATCCGCTGCGCATTTGCGAAAACATCATAGGAAGAAGAAATTATCCCCGTAACACCAGCAAATCGTACGTATTTGCGCCGCGAGGCGGCAATGCGCGGTGGATGTGCGGAGCAGGGCGCGCAAGCGTTTGCTGATTTTTTCTCGACCTTAACGTCGTTACCGACGCCGCGCGGGGTTGGACAGACAGGCTGCGCGGCGTGGAATGATGGTAGTGAAGAAGCATATGACAGGCATCGGGTCTTCGCTTGGAACGAACCCTTACACATTGACGTTGGCTAGGGTGTGGCAAGTGCACGGAAGAAAATAAGAGAGACAATAATAATGGCAGACAACAAGAAACGCCCGGGTAAAGATCTTGACCGTATCGACCGCAACATCCTGAATGAGCTGCAGAAGGATGGGCGTATTTCGAACGTCGAGCTTTCGAAGCGCGTGGGGTTATCCCCGACACCATGTTTGGAACGCGTGCGCCGTCTCGAGCGCCAGGGTTTCATTCATGGCTATACCGCATTGCTTAACCCGCATTATCTGGATGCGTCCCTGCTGGTTTTCGTGGAGATCACGCTGAACCGTGGCGCGCCGGATGTGTTTGAGCAATTCAACTCGGCAGTGCAGAAGCTTGAAGAGATTCAGGAGTGTCATCTGGTTTCCGGTGATTTCGACTACCTGTTGAAAACCCGCGTACCGGACATGTCGGCTTACCGTAAACTGCTGGGCGAAACCTTGCTGCGTTTGCCGGGGGTCAACGACACCCGTACCTACGTAGTGATGGAAGAAGTGAAACAGAGTAACCGTCTGGTTATCAAAACACGGTAAGGTGCAGGTGCAAAACCTGATTAAATTGGTTACACTCCTGTTTATTCATACAGTTTCGGCGCCGGGGAAGCTTCTCGGCGCTGTTGCTATGTCAGCTAACAGGAACCTGGAGAGCCTTTCTTGAGCCAGGAATATACAGAAGATAAAGAAGTTACCCTGAAAAGACTCAGCAGTGGCCGGCGTTTGCTGGAGGCTGTGCTTATCGTGGTAGCGATTTTTGCCGTTTACCTCATGGCTGCGCTGGTCAGTTTCAACCCGTCTGACCCAAGCTGGTCGCAGACCGCGTGGCATGAGCCGATTCACAACTTGGGCGGCGGTGTTGGGGCCTGGTTGGCCGACACGCTGTTCTTCACCTTCGGGGTGCTCGCCTACGCGATACCGCCGATCATGCTGGTTCTGTGCTGGGCGGCCTATCGCCAACGAGCCAACAGAGACTACGTCGACTATTTCGCACTTTCCCTGCGCCTGATCGGCACCCTGGCGTTAGTGCTCACCTCCTGTGGGCTGGCGGCGCTGAACGTTGACGATCTCTATTACTTCGCTTCCGGCGGCGTGATCGGCAGCCTGCTGAGCAACGCCATGTTGCCATGGTTCAACGGCATCGGCGCCACGCTGGCGCTGCTGTGCGTGTGGGCGGCGGGGCTGACGCTGTTTACCGGCTGGTCCTGGCTGGTGATCGCCGAGAAGATCGGCGGGGCGGTGCTGGGCGTCGCGACCTTCATGACCAACCGTTCGCGTCGCGAAGCGCGTTATTTCGAGGATGACGAGCGTTACGTTGACGACGAGCCTGAGCAGGCAGGGAAGGGCGCCGCCGCAGCGGTTGCCGCCGCCGGAGCCGCGGCCGCCGATGACGATGTGTTGTTCTCCGCGCCTTCGGTCACCGAAAGCGCCAAAGAGGCGGCTGAAGACGCCGCCGATCCGTTGCTCAGCGGCCTGCGAGCCGACGATGGTGAGATTGAAGCCGACGCCGCGCCAATCGCGCCGGCGGCTTCGCCTGCACCGGCGGTGAAGGCAGCGATCCACGAGCCCGTTGCAGCGCCGATCGCCGCTCAGGCGCCGTCGGTAACGGTGGCACCGGCCGCGCCGGCCTCGGTCAATCAGCACCCGGTGAGCGCCCCGGCGCAAGACGCCACGCCGCCGCTGTACTCCTTCGAAATTCCGGAAGAAACGCCTGCACCGAAGGCGACGCGTCCTGTCGATCCTTATCAGGATGACGATGAGCCGCGTCTCGGCAATTGGCAAGAGCCGGCTGCGCCGCAGCCGCCGGCGCGTTCTCCCTTTGATTTTACCGCCGCGCAGCGCGACAGCGCCGACGTCAGCGGAGCGGGTGGTTTCAGCGCTACCGGTGCCAAGCCACAGCTGGATACGGCAGCCGCTGCCGCTGCGGGCGCCGCAGCGGCGACCTTCATGCCGGCCTTCACGGCCACCAGCGACGGCAATCCGCAGGTTAAGCAGGGCATCGGCCCTGAGCTGCCGCGGCCGAACCCGGTGCGCATCCCGACCCGTCGCGAGCTGGCTTCTTACGGCATCAAGCTGCCTTCGCAGCGTGCGGCCGAGCAGGAACAGCGCCAGGCGGATCCTCAGCAGCCGACGGCGGTGAGCCCGCAGGAAGAAGAGGCGTTGCAGGAAGCCGCGCTGCGTCAGGCGTTTGCCGAGCAGCAAAGCCAACGCTACGGCGAAAGCTACGCGCCGGAGCAACAAGATGACGAGAGCGCCCTGCAGGAAGCCGAGCTGAGCAAGGCGTTCGCCGAACAACAGAACCAACGTTATGGTGAAGTCCAACAGGACGATGAAGAGGCGCGGCAAGAGGCTGCGCTGCGTCAGGCATTCGCCGAGCAGCAGCAGGCGCGTTATGGCCAGCAAGAGACTGCCCCGCAGGCACCTGCCGCCAGCCCGGTCGATACCCGCAATGCTTTCAGCTTCTCGCCGATGGCGGATCTAGTGGACGATGGCCCGAGCGAGCCGATGTTCACGTTGTCCCCGCAGCTTGAAGAGCGCATTGAACAGCAAAGCGAGCAACAGGACGACGTGCCGTTCGGCCAGTTTGAGCCTGCGGCGCCGGCTGTTCAACCTCAGCAATCGCACTCACAGCCTAAACAATACCAGCAGCCGCAACAGCAGTATCAGCAGCCGCCGCAGCCGCAATATCAGCAGCCGCAGCAACCGGTGCAGCAGCCGCAGCAGCCGCCTCAGCCAACTCAGGCCGAGCAACATCCGGCGATGGACAGCTTGATTCACCCGTTCCTGATGCGCAACGATCAGCCGCTGCAGAAGCCGACCACGCCGTTGCCGACGCTGGATCTGCTGACCGAGGCCCCGAAAGAGGTAGAACCGGTCGACTCCTTCGCGTTGGAACAGAAGGCGCGTCTGGTGGAGGCCAGCCTGGCCGATTACCGCGTGAAAGCCGACGTGGTGGACATCCTGCCGGGGCCGGTGATCACCCGCTTCGAGCTGGATCTGGCGCCGGGCGTTAAAGCGGCGCGCATTTCCAACCTGTCGCGCGATCTGGCGCGCTCGCTGTCGACGTCGGCGGTGCGCGTGGTAGAAGTGATCCCCGGCAAGCCTTACGTCGGTCTGGAGCTGCCGAACGCCAAGCGGCAAACGGTGTACCTGCGCGAAGTGCTGGATTGCCCGGCCTTCCGAGACAACCCGTCGCCGCTGTCCATCGTATTGGGTAAGGACATCTCCGGCGAACCGGTGGTGGCCGATCTGGGCAAAATGCCGCACTTGCTGGTCGCCGGTACCACCGGTTCCGGTAAGTCGGTCGGGGTCAACGCCATGATCCTGAGCATCCTGTATAAAGCCACGCC
The DNA here is from genome assembly GCF_057808395.1 of Serratia sp. TSO36. Classification (NCBI taxonomy): domain Bacteria; kingdom Pseudomonadati; phylum Pseudomonadota; class Gammaproteobacteria; order Enterobacterales; family Yersiniaceae; genus Serratia; species Serratia sp. TSO36. The sequence continues at coordinate 54,678 of NZ_JBJZOU010000011.1, forward strand.
GAAAGAAGTGCGCTTTATCATGATCGACCCGAAAATGCTGGAGTTGTCGGTTTACGAAGGCATTCCGCACCTGTTGACCGATGTGGTCACCGACATGAAAGACGCCGCCAACGCGCTGCGCTGGTGCGTGGGGGAAATGGAACGCCGCTACAAGCTGATGTCTGCCCTGGGCGTGCGTAACCTGGCCGGCTACAACGAGCGCGTCGATCAGGCCGAAGCGATGGGGCGTCCGATCCCGGATCCGTTCTGGAAGCCGACCGACAGCATGGACATCACGCCGCCGGTGTTGGAGAAAGAGCCGTACATCGTGGTGATGGTCGACGAATTCGCCGATCTAATCATGACGGTCGGCAAGAAGGTCGAAGAGTTGATCGCTCGCCTGGCGCAGAAAGCGCGTGCGGCGGGTATCCATCTGGTTCTGGCGACCCAGCGTCCATCGGTGGATGTGATCACGGGTCTTATCAAGGCCAACATCCCGACGCGTATCGCCTTTACCGTGTCGAGCAAGATCGACTCCCGCACCATCCTCGATCAGGGGGGCGCCGAGTCCTTGCTGGGTATGGGCGATATGCTCTATCTGGCGCCGAACTCCTCGATTCCGGTGCGCGTGCATGGCGCATTCGTGCGCGATCAGGAAGTGCACGCGGTGGTCAAGGATTGGAAAGCGCGCGAGCGGCCCCAATATAAAGAGGGCATTCTCAGCGGCGGCGAAGACGGCGAGGGCGGTGCCGGCGGCGGTATGGACGGCGACGAAGAGCTGGATCCGCTGTTTGACCAGGCGGTGGATTTCGTGGTGGATAAACGCCGCGCTTCCATCTCCGGCGTACAGCGCCAGTTCCGTATCGGCTATAACCGCGCGGCGCGCATCATCGAACAGATGGAGGCGCAGGGCATCGTCAGCGAGCAGGGGCACAACGGCAACCGCGAGGTGCTGGCGCCGCCGCGGCACGATTGATGGTCGTTTAGCCATTGCAATTCAATAAGAAAGGGCCGCTTAAGCGGCCCTTGTGCAAAGAAGCGTAAACCCGTTTCTTCTCGGAACATTGGCCTACCGGCCGATCGCCGGCTTCGGGTAAAGTAACCGGGTAAAGGGTTGATTTGACCCGCACGGCGTCGCCCTGCGGTTAACGCATTTCATAAGGTATCTGGAATAATGAAAAAACTGTTAGTTGCCTGCTGTCTGCTTTCGGGATTCGCTTCTACCTCCGTGCTGGCCGATGCCGCACAGGATCTGCAAAGTCGCCTGGCGAAGGTGAACAGTTTCCACGCCAGCTTCTCACAAACCGTGACCAGCGCCGACGGCGCCGCGGTGCAACAGGGGGAAGGCGAGCTGTGGGTGAAGCGGCCAAACCTGTTCAACTGGCATATGACCTCGCCCGATGAGAGCGTGCTGGTCTCCGATGGCCAGACCCTGTGGTTCTATAACCCATTCGTCGAGCAGGTGACGGCAACCTGGCTGAAGAACGCCACCGGCAATACGCCGTTTATGCTGATCACCCGCAATAATGCCAGCGACTGGAAACAGTACAACGTGAAGCAAAAGGGCGATGATTTCGAGCTGACGCCGAAGTCCGCCAGCGGCAACCTGAAGCAGTTCGCCATCAGCGTGACCAACAGCGGCACCATCCGCAGCTTCGCCGCGGTGGAGCAGGACGGCCAGCGCAGTTCCTACACGCTGAAAAGCCAGCAGAACGTCGCCGCCGATCCGGCCAAATTCAAATTTACCCCGCCGAAGGGGGTGACGCTGGACGACCAGCGCCAGTGAGGTGCAAGTGAGTAATAATCTGTCGCTCGATTTTTCCCAGAACGAGTTCCAGCCGTTGGCCGCGCGTATGCGGCCGACCACGCTGGCGCAGTATATCGGCCAGCAGCACCTGCTGGCCGCCGGCAAGCCGCTGCCGCGCGCCATTGAGGCCGGGCAGCTGCACTCGATGATTTTATGGGGGCCGCCGGGCACCGGGAAGACGACGCTGGCAGAACTGATCGGCCGTTACGGCCAGGCGGATGTCGAACGGATCTCAGCCGTGACCTCCGGTATCAAGGAGATCCGCGAGGCGATCGAGCGGGCGCGGCAAAATCGCGACGCCGGCCGCCGCACCATCCTGTTCGTCGACGAAGTGCACCGCTTCAATAAGAGCCAGCAGGACGCTTTCCTGCCGCACATCGAAGACGGCACCATCACCTTTATCGGCGCCACCACCGAAAATCCGTCGTTCGAGCTGAACTCGGCGCTGTTGTCCCGCGCCCGCGTTTACCTGCTGAAGGCGCTGACCGCCGAAGATATCGGTCAGGTGCTGGATCAGGCGATGGGCGATAAGGCGCGCGGCTTTGGCGGCCAGAATATCGAGCTGCCGGCGGAAACGCGCCGCCTGCTGTCGGAGCTGGTGGGCGGCGACGCGCGCCGGGCGCTGAACAGCCTGGAAATGATGGCCGACATGGCGGAGTTGGACGCCAAAGGCGTGCGGGTGCTGACGCCGGAGCTGCTGAAAGAAGTGTCGGGCGAGCGCAGCGCGCGCTTCGACAACAAGGGCGACCGTTATTACGATCTGATTTCCGCGCTGCATAAATCGGTGCGCGGCTCGGCGCCGGACGCCGCGCTGTATTGGTATGCGCGCATCATTACCGCCGGCGGCGATCCGCTTTACGTGGCGCGCCGTCTGTTGGCGATTGCCTCTGAAGACGTGGGCAACGCCGATCCGCGCGGCATGCAGGTGGCGATCGCCGCCTGGGATTGCTTCACCCGCGTGGGGCCTGCGGAGGGCGAGCGCGCCATCGCGCAGGCGATCGTCTACCTGGCCTGCGCGCCGAAGAGCAATGCGGTTTACACCGCGTTCAAGGCTGCCATGCGCGACGCCAAAGAGCAGGCCGATTATGACGTGCCGGAGCACCTGCGCAACGCGCCGACCAAGCTGATGAAGGAAATGGGGCTGGGGGCGGAGTACCGTTACGCCCACGACGAACCCAACGCCTACGCCGCCGGCGAGAACTATTTCCCGCCCGAAATGGCCCATACGCGCTACTATCAACCGACCTCGCGCGGGCTGGAAGGGAAAATCGGCGAAAAGTTGGCATGGCTGGCTGAGCAGGATCAAAATAGCCCGACAAAACGCTACCGCTAGCGAGGCCGTTGCGGTAAGGTTAGCGGGTATCACTCTTCTTTTATGCGGCTATAAATCAGCCGCATAGAACAACAACACTTCTTTCAATAACAACAAGCACAGGATTAGCATGCTCGATCCCAATCTGCTGCGTAATGAGCTAGACGCAGTCGCCGTCAAACTGGCTCGCCGAGGCTTTAAACTCGATCTGGATCTGCTGCGTTCGCAGGAAGAACGTCGCAAAGTTCTGCAGGTAGAAACTGAAACGCTGCAAGCGGAACGCAACTCCCGATCGAAATCCATCGGCGCGGCCAAAGCGCGTGGGGAAGACATCGAGCCGCTGCGTCGCGAAGTGAACGAGCTGGGTGACAAGCTGGATGCCGCCAAGGCGGCGCTGGATGCGTTGCAGAGCGAGATCCGCGATTACGCCCTGACGCTGCCTAACCTGCCGGACGACGCCGTGCCGGATGGTAAAGACGACAGCGAAAACCTGGAAGTTGCCCGCTGGGGCGAACCGCGCCAGTACGACTTCGCGGTGCGCGATCACGTCGATCTGGGCGAAATGGCCGGCGGGCTGGATTTTGCCGCCGCGGTTAAGCTGACCGGTTCGCGCTTCGTGGTGATGAAAGGGCAAATCGCCCGCATGCACCGCGCGCTGTCCCAGTTCATGCTGGATCTGCACACCGAGCAGCACGGCTACCTGGAGGCCTACGTGCCTTACCTGGTTAACCACGCCACGCTGTACGGTACCGGCCAGCTGCCGAAGTTCGGCGAAGACCTGTTCCATACCCGTCCGCTGGAAGAAGAAGCCGACAGCAGCAACTACGCGCTGATCCCAACGGCGGAAGTGCCTCTGACCAACCTGGTGCGCGACGAGATCGTGGAAGAGGAAACTCTGCCGCTGAAAATGACCGCACACACGCCATGCTTCCGCGCGGAAGCCGGTTCTTACGGCCGCGACACCCGCGGTTTGATCCGCATGCACCAGTTCGACAAGGTCGAGATGGTGCAGATCGTTCGTCCGGAAGATTCGATGGATGCCCTGGAAGAGCTGACCGGCCACGCGGAAAAAGTGCTGCAGCTGCTGAACCTGCCTTACCGCAAGGTGCTGTTGTGCACCGGCGACATGGGCTTCGGCGCGTGCAAAACTTACGATCTGGAAGTGTGGCTGCCAGCGCAGGATACCTACCGCGAGATCTCGTCCTGCTCCAACATGTGGGACTTCCAGGCGCGTCGCATGCAGGCGCGCTGCCGCAGCAAAGCCGACAAGAAACCGCGTCTGGTTCACACCCTGAACGGCTCCGGCCTGGCGGTTGGCCGTACGCTGGTAGCGGTGCTGGAAAACTACCAGCAGGCCGACGGCCGCATTCAGGTGCCTGAAGTGCTGCGTCCTTATATGGGCGGCCTGGAATATATCGGCTAAACGGCAAACCACGAAAAAAGCGCCTGCGGGCGTTTTTTTTATGTCGAGAATTCAGTCTGTCGCCAGCGTATAAGCCTGTTGAAGGTAGTCCGCCAGATGCTTGCTTTTCACCTCGGCGGGCGAGTGGAGCTTGATGTGTCGCCGATACTGGCCGCTGCCTTCGAGCTGGTGATAACGATCTTCCAATCGGTAGCCGTGGCCGAACTCCACCGTGACGTGGTGGCGATAGGCGAAAACGCCGCAGAAAAATTGGCTATGCGCAAACATGATGCCGCCGTATTTTACCGATTCGGTGACGCCACTGCCGCACGCTGCAGCTATCCGGCGCACCTGCTGCACAATGGCCAGCAGGTCACCGTGCGTGCTGCCGATGTCTGCCAGCAGGGCCTCTACCGCCGCATTATTTGCCTGACTCATCTTGCCTCTTTGTCGTTAAATTCGCTCAGCGCTGAGCATAGCGCTTTTTCAGCCGGTTAGCCGGAAACAAATCGTGCGGTGCAATGATAAGAGGCGATTGACTTTTTTATCGCCAGTGGCATGATGCGCGCACTCTCATTGCGCGTTCGGTCACAATTTCACTATGTCCGCATACTCCCGCCCAGTGCTCTTATTGCTCTGCGGCCTTTTGCTGCTCACGGTATCCATTGCCGTTTTGAATACGTTAGTGCCCCTTTGGTTAACCCATGCTCAGCTGTCGACTTGGCAGGTGGGAATGGTCAGCTCTTCTTACTTCAGCGGCAACCTGTTGGGCACGCTGGTGGCGGGCAAACTGATCCAGCGCGTCGGTTTTACCCGCAGCTATCATCTTTCTTGTCTGGTGTTCGCCGCCGCGACTGCCGGCATGGTGCTGTCGATCGATTTTTGGAGCTGGCTGGGCTGGCGCTTCTTCGCCGGCGTCGGTTGCGCCTGGATCTGGGTGATCGTGGAGAGCGCGCTATTGCGCAGCGGCAACCTGAGCAACCGCGGCCAGCTGCTGGCGGCCTATATGATCGTTTATTACCTTGGTACGGTGACCGGCCAATTGCTGTTGAGCATGACCTCGACCGAATTGCTGCACGTGGTGCCGTGGGTGACCGCCATTGTGATCAGCGCCATGCTGCCGATGCTGTTCGCGCGGGTCAACCGCCATGAAGACGAGCCGCAGCAGGCGGCGGTATGGACCATGCTGAGACGCCGCAGCGCGCGCCTCGGCATCAACGGTTGCATCATTTCCGGCATCGTGCTCGGTTCGCTGTACGGCCTGATGCCGTTGTACCTCTCCCATCAGGGCATGAGCGACGCCAACGTCGGCTACTGGATGGCGCTGCTGGTCAGCTCCGGCATCGTCGGCCAATGGCCGGTCGGGCGCCTGGCCGATCGTTACGGGCGCCTGCTGGTGCTGCGCATTCAGGTGTTCGTGGTGATCCTAGCCAGCGTGGCGATGCTCGGCAACTACGCCATGGCGCCTTCGCTGTTCATCCTCGGCTGCGCTGGCTTTACCCTGTACCCGGTGGCGATGTCCTGGGCCTGCGAGAAGGCGCTGCCGCACGAGTTGGTGGCGATGAACCAGGCGCTGTTGATGAGTTACACCATCGGCAGCCTGCTGGGGCCGTCGATGACGGCGTTGCTGATGCAAAACTATTCCGACCGCGTGCTGTTCGTGATGATCGCCGCCGTGGCGCTGGTTTACCTGCTGATGCTGCTGAAGAAACAGAAGCCGGATCACCATCACACGCCGTTCGCCGCCGCCTGAGCATGAAAAAACCGGCCATGAGCCGGTTTTTCTTTTGGCGTGCGCCAATCAGTAAATCACTTTGTGGCCGTAGCTTTCCAGGATGCCTTTGACGCGATCCATGGTCTCGGCTTTCGGCGGGTGCACGCCGTCCAGCTTGTACTCTTCCCCCATCGCTATCCATTTGTGCTTGCCCAGCTCGTGGTAAGGCAGCAGCTCGATTTTCTCGATGTTGGTCATGTCTTTGGTGAACTCGCCCAGCAGGTGCGCCGACTTATCGTCGTCTGACCAGCCCGGCACCACCACGTAGCGGATCCAGGTGCGCTGGTTGCGTTTCGCCAGGTAGCGGGCGAATTCCAGCGTGCGGTGATTGGAGACGCCGACCAGGTTCTGGTGGATCTCGTCGTTCATCTGTTTCAGATCCAGCATCACCAGATCGGTGGTGTCCAGCAGCTCGTCGATCACCGGATCGTAGCGGCGCACAAAGCCATTGGTGTCCAGGCAGGTATTGATGCCTTCGGCGTGGCAGGCGCGGAACCAGTCGCGCACGAATTCAGCCTGCAGGATCGCCTCGCCGCCGGACGCGGTTACGCCGCCGCCGGAGGCGTTCATGAAGTGGCGGTAGGCCACCGCGTCTTTCATCAGCTCTTCGACGGTCACTTCCTTGCCGCCGTGGGTGTCCCAGGTGTCGCGGTTATGGCAATAGAGGCAGCGCATCAGGCAGCCCTGGAAGAAGACGATAAAACGAATCCCGGGCCCATCGACGGTGCCGCAGGATTCGAAGGAGTGGATGCGACCAATTGCTGACATTGCGGGGTTTTCTCCAATATTGACTGTCAAACGCAGTCTAAAAATAGGCGCGTGGCCGCCGGCCAGGTATCTGCGATGCAGCAGCGGGTGGAACCGCCACCGGGGTAATGATGCCTGTCGGCCGGTCAGTTGCCGGATAACTGTTTTGCCGGCTATCCATTCAGTATAGATGTCCGGCAAAACAGACTCGTACAGAGTCAGGGGAGAGCGCTGGGAGAAAAGGGCCGGCAAAACCGGCCCCTGCGTTGGTGCCGAGCGGTTTCCCGCCCGGCCGGCGTATTACATCGTTTGAGTGAAGGTACGAGTAATCACGTCCTGCTGTTGCTCTTTGGTCAGCGAGTTGAAGCGCACGGCGTAACCGGAAACGCGGATGGTCAGCTGAGGGTATTTCTCAGGGTTTTCCATCGCGTCCAGCAGCATTTCGCGGTTCATCACGTTGACGTTCAGGTGCTGGCCGCCTTCGATGGAGGCTTCATGGTGGAAGTAACCATCCATCAGGCCCGCCAGGTTGGCTTTACGCACGTCGTCGTCTTTACCCAGCGCGTTAGGCACGATGGAGAAGGTGTAGGAGATCCCGTCTTTCGCGTAGGCAAACGGCAGTTTGGCTACCGAGGTCAGGGAGGCTACTGCGCCTTTCTGGTCGCGGCCATGCATTGGGTTGGCGCCAGGGCCGAACGGTGCGCCTGCGCGGCGGCCATCCGGGGTGTTACCGGTTTTCTTACCGTACACCACGTTGGAGGTGATGGTCAGCACGGACTGGGTCGGTACCGCATTGCGGTAGGTGCGCAGTTTCTGAATTTTCTTCATGAAACGTTCCACCAGGTCGCAGGCGATATCATCGACGCGAGCGTCGTTGTTACCGAACTGCGGATACTCGCCTTCCACTTTGAAGTCGATGGCCAGGCCGTCTTCGTCGCGAATGGTGGTGACTTTCGCGTACTTGATGGCAGACAGGGAGTCGGCTGCAACGGACAGGCCGGCGATGCCGCAAGCCATGGTGCGATAAACGTCACGGTCATGCAGGGCCATCAGCGCAGCTTCGTAGCTGTATTTGTCGTGCATGTAGTGAATGATGTTCAGCGCGGTCACGTACTGCTTGGCCAGCCAATCCATAAAGTGGTCCATGCGCGCCATGACTTTGTCATAGTCCAGCACTTCGTCCATCATCGGCGCTTCTTTAGGGCCGACCTGCATTTTCAGTTTTTCGTCAACGCCGCCGTTGATGGCGTACAGCATGGTTTTCGCCAGGTTGGCGCGGGCGCCGAAGAACTGCATTTGTTTGCCGACGATCATCGGGCTGACGCAGCAAGCGATGGCGTAGTCATCGTTGTTGAAGTCAGGGCGCATCAGGTCGTCGTTTTCGTACTGAACGGAAGAGGTGTCGATGGACACTTTCGCCGCGAATTTCTTGAAGTTCAGCGGCAGCTTCTCAGACCACAGGATGGTCATGTTCGGCTCCGGAGACGGCCCCATGGTGTACAGGGTGTTCAGGAAGCGGAAGCTGTTTTTGGTGACCAGAGTACGGCCGTCGACGCCCATACCGGCCAGGGATTCTGTCGCCCAGATTGGGTCGCCGGAGAACAGCTCATCGTACTCAGGGGTACGCAGGAAGCGCACCATACGCAGTTTCATCACCAGGTGGTCGATCAGTTCCTGCGCTTGTTCTTCGGTCAGTTTGCCCGCCTTGATGTCGCGCTCGATGAACACGTCGAGGAAGGTGGACACGCGGCCGAAGGACATGGCGGCGCCGTTCTGGGATTTCACCGCGGCCAGGTAGCCGAAGTAGGTCCACTGCACCGCTTCTTGCGCGCTGGTGGCCGGGCCGGAGATGTCGTAGCCGTATTTGGCGGCCATCTCTTTGATCTGAGCCAGAGCGCGATGCTGTTCAGCGATCTCTTCGCGCAGCTGGATGGTCATTTCCAGATCTTCGCCGTTTTCCAGTTTTTCCTGCAGCGATTTGAACTGGTTCAGCTTGTCGGCCATCAGGAAGTCGATGCCGTACAGCGCCACGCGGCGGTAGTCGCCGATGATGCGGCCGCGGCCGTAGGCGTCCGGCAGGCCGGTCAGCACGCCGGATTTACGGCAGTTCAGGATGTCTTTGGTGTAAACGTCGAATACGCCCTGGTTGTGGGTTTTACGGTATTCGGTGAACACTTTTTTCAGCTGCGGATCCAGCTCGCGGCCGTACACTTTGCACGAACCTTCGACCATTTTGATGCCGCCGAACGGGATCAGCGCGCGTTTCAGAGGGGCGTCGGTCTGCAGACCGACGATGGTTTCCAGCTCTTTGGCGATGTAACCCGCGTCGTGAGAAACGATGGTTGAAGCAACGTTGGTGTCGAAATCAACCGGCGCATGAGTGCGGTTTTCCAGTTTGATTCCTTCCATAACCTTGTCCCACAAGGTGGTGGTGGCCTGAGTTGCCCCAGCCAGGAAGGACTCGTCACCTTCATAAGGCGTGTAGTTTTTCTGGATGAAGTCACGAACGTTGACTTCATTCTGCCAGTCACCCTTGCTGAAACCTTCCCAAGCGTTGGCTAATTTCTCGTTAAGTTCGGTCATTGTACACCTACCTTTGATTGTGGATTTCTAACTCTGCGCGCGGTAACTCACAGCTTAGTGCTGTTCGCGGCCCCCGCGCAGATAAATTACCCAGTAAGTCAACCCAACCAGCAGACCGCCACCGATGATGTTGCCGATGGTGACCGGAATCAGGTTGTCGATGATGAAGTTGCTTACTGTCAGATGAGCGAATTGCTCAGGTACCGCCCCTACGGCTTGCCAGAATTCCGGCGTGGCGAAGTGTTTGACCACGATGCCCATAGGGATCATAAACATGTTGGCGATGCTGTGCTCGAAGCCGCTGGCGACAAACATCCCGACCGGCAGCACCATGGCGAGCATCTTGTCGGTCAGGGTGCGGCCGGAGTAGCTCATCCAGACCGCCAGGCAGACCATCAGGTTAGCCAGAATGCCGAGGCACACGGCTTCGATAAAGGTGTGATGCAGCTTGTGGTCTGCGGTTTGCAGGACATTCAGGCCCCACTGGCCGTTGGCGACCATATACTCGCCGGAGAACCAGATCAGCGCCACGAAGAACAACGCGCCGACCAGATTGCCGAGATAAACGTTCAGCCAGTTGGCGCCCAGCTGGCCCCAGCTGATGCGGCCGCTGGCCTTGGCGATGACGATGAGCACGGTAGAGGTGAACAGGTCGGCGCCCGACACCACCACCAGCATTAACCCGAGAGAGAAGCAGATGCCGCCGACCAGTTTCGCCAGCCCGAAAGGCACGCCGGCGGTGCCGGTGGTCGCCGTGATGTAGAAGACGAAGGCGATGGAAATGAAGACACCGGCGGTGATCGCCAAATAAAACGTTTTCAGCGGATGTTTGGTGGCTTTATACACGCCGGCATCTTCAGCGATTTTCGCCGTTGCCGCAGGTAAAATCAGATCGAAGGGGCTGTCAGTTTTCAAACTAACTCTCGCTCTTAAGGGTTAAAACAACGCAATGAGATACTAGCAAAGCAGTATAGGGGAAAATTTGATTTGGATCATAAGGCGGGGAAGTAGAGCGGCAAAATGGCGTGTTTTTTGTATGGTTTTTATGGTTAACTTGTTGATTTTTAAATTAAAACAAATTTTTAATGTTTGCAAATTTTTTTGAATGAGCAGGGTGGGCCGCAGGCGCTAAAGTTAAATTTTTAGGCGTTTTGTCGCCGCGCAGCGCTGAGAGTTTAATTATCGGTTAATTATTATTTCACCGTCCGGCAACAATTGACGGTTTATTTATTTTTATGGTCGTTTAACCGCCTATTTTCCGGCGAAAAAATAAAATCGCATGCGTTGAAATAAACCGCAAAAATGAAAACGCCGCAACGCCGCAACGGCGTGCGGCGTTTGGCAACAGGGGTACTCCCAAAGTGGCAGTACCCCTGATGACGCTTAGGCTTTGGCCCAGTGGCGGCGTTTGGCCGCCTGCAGCTTCTCGTAGGCCGCCAGCAGCGCCTGATGGGCCGGCAGCGCCTTCAGATCGGCATCGACGGCGAACAGCCCGTTGAAGCGTTCTTCACCGCTGATGGCGGCGGAGGCGGCGTCGACCGCTTCCTGGCCATACATCTTCACGAACGCGGTATAGTATTGCGCCGCTTCGCGTTCAGGCTCCTGCGCCAGCAGCAGCAGCGTTTGCAGGCAGCGGTAGTAGTTGCTGCGCGCCGGGCTCAGCACCGAGGCGTTGAAGTCCTGCGTCCATTCGGTCCAGATCAGCGCCTGATCCAGATCGCCGCCCGCCAGCGCCAGCATCGCCTTCAGCTCGCCCACGCGCAGGGTATGCCAGGCGTTGTCTTTGCCGCTGGCAATGCCCAACAGTTCGCGTACGCGGGTGAAATCGTCCAGCCCTTCGTCGTCCAGCTGCTCGATCAGCGCCAGGTATTCTTCCGGCTCCCACTCGCTGCCCGGCAGCGCCAGCAGCGTGTCGCGCAGGTGCGCGCCCATGCTGTTGTTGGCCAGCAGCAGGTCTTCCGCCGGATAAATGTCGGACATGCCCGGCACGATGATGCGGCAAGCGTAGACGCCCAGGTGCTCGTAGTCGGCGATGTACACTTCCGCGTCTTCCTTGTCGAAGATGCTCATCAGGGTGGCGAACTCTTCCTGCGTGCTGCCGCTGAAGTTCCAGTCAACGAACGGGTAATCCGCGTCCTGTTTGAACAGATCCCAGGAGATCAGGCCGCTGGAGTCGATGAAGTGCGTTTCCAGGTTGGTGTGTTCCGCCACTTCTTCGTCATCGAAGGTCGGCGCGGTGAACACGTCGAGATCTTTCAGGCTGCGGCCCTGCAGCAGTTCGGTCACCGTGCGCTCCAGCGCCACGCCGAAGTCCGGGTGCGCGCCGAACGAGGCGAAGCAGGTGCCGTTGGTCGGGTTGAACAGCACCACGCAGATCACCGGGTAGTTGCCGCCCAGCGAGGCGTCATAGGAGAGGATCGGGAAACCTTCCTCTTCCAGTTTGGCGATGGCTTCCACCACGCCCGGGTAGCGGTTCAGCACTTCGTCCGGGATCGCCGGCAGGCTGATGGATTCGGCGATGATGCGGTTTTTCACATAGCGCTCGAACACTTCCGACAGGCCCTGCACGCGCGCTTCGTTGGCGGTGTTGCCGGCGGACATGCCGTTGGAAACATACAGGTTGCCGATGATGTTCATCGGGATGTACACGGTTTGCTGGTCGGACTGACGGGTAAACGGCAGCGCACACACGCCGCGATCGGCGTTGCCGGATTGCAGATCGACCAGATCGCTGGCGCTCAGCTCTTGCTGCGGATCGTAGAAGGCGTGCAGGCGTTCGTCGAGGATGCCGGCCGGCAGCGCGTCGTCTTCAGGGATCGGGAACCATTTCTCATTCGGGTAGTGCACGAAGTCGCCTTCGGCGATCTGCCGGCCCAGATAGAAATCGGCGAAGAAGTAGTTGGTGGACAGGCGCTCGAAATATTCACCCAGCGCGGAGGCCAGCGCGGCTTTTTTGCTGGCGCCTTTGCCGTTGGTGAAGCACAGCGGGCAATCGCGATCGCGAATGTGTACTGACCACACGTGCGGCACCGGGTTCAGCCAGGAGGCTTCTTCGATGTTGAAACCGAGATCGCTCAGTTTCTGCTGGAAACGGGCGATGGAGTCTTCCAGGGCGGCGTCTTTACCGGGGATAAAAGTTTGCGTCATTGTCTTCACTTTTTGCGCGTACTAAAAACGCGCAATGATACGGGGTTTTACGCTGGAGCTCCACGTATTCCTAAAGCGGCGGCAAAGTCACAGTTTTTTTAAGGATAGGCGCCATAATTCAGCGAGTTATCTGTCACGGAGAAATCTAATGAAATCAGTGAAACTCAGCGCGTTAACCCTCTTGTTGACCGGCGTCAGCGCCTCGGCGCTGGCGCTGCCCAACATCACCCTGCTGGCGACCGGCGGCACTATCGCCGGTGGCGGTGAGTCGGCGACGAAATCCAACTATACCGCGGGCAAGCTGGGCGTCGAGGCGCTGGTCGATGCGGTGCCGGAGTTGAAGAACGTCGCCAACGTGCAGGGGGAGCAGGTGGTGAACATCGGCTCGCAGGACATGAACGATCAGGTCTGGCTGACGCTGGCGAAGAAAATTGACGCCGACTGCGGCAAGACCGACGGCTTCGTCATCACCCACGGCACCGATACGCTGGAGGAGACGGCCTATTTCCTCGATTTGACGGTGAAATGCGACAAGCCGGTGGTGCTGGTGGGGGCGATGCGGCCGGCGACAGCGATGAGCGCCGACGGCCCGTTCAATCTGTACAACGCGGTGGTGACGGCGGCGGATCCGCAATCGGCCAACCGCGGGGTGCTGGTGGCGATGAACGACACCGTGCTGGATGCGCGCGACGTCACCAAGACCAACACCACCGCCGTGCAGACCTTCCAGTCGCCGAACTTCGGCCCGCTGGGCTATATCCACAACGGCAAGATCGATTACCAGCGCTCGCCGCAGCGTAAGCATACCCGGGATACGCCGTTCGACGTCAGCAAGCTGAACGAATTGCCGAAGGTCGGCATCGTCTACAACTATGCCAACGCCTCCGATGCGCCGGCCAAGGCGCTGATCGCCGAAGGCTACCAGGGCATCGTCAGCGCCGGGGTCGGCAACGGCAACCTGTATAAAACCGTGTTCGACACCCTGGCGACGGCGGCGCACAATGGTGTGGCGGTGGTGCGCTCATCGCGCTTGCCGACCGGCGCCACCACCGAAGATGCGGAAGTGGACGACGCCAAGTACGGCTTTGTGGCCGCCGGCACGCTGAATCCGCAAAAAGCGCGCATACTGCTGCAGCTGGCGCTGACGCAAACCAAAGACGCGAAGCAGATCCAGCAGATGTTCAATCAGTACTGATCGTTTTCTCTCCTGCGGGGGCCGGCCGGGCTCTCGCAGCCATCTTGGCTGAATACAGCATAAAACACCGCGTTAACCCGCTGAATTTCCCCATGTCACAGGGTTTTATCGTCCAAACAATCGCGACGGCCGCAGAGCCTGTCATCACCCGGCGCGGCCGTTTGCCGCCGACGGGCGAATAAGCGTTGCAGCCATGGGGCGTGAGTGATAAAACCGATGGGTTGGTTAACGCGAGCGTTAACTTCGGGCGTCTTTTCGACAGGTCGCTTTTCTGCGGCGAACAGTGAATGTGGTGAGGGGAAATGACTCAGGTTTATAATTTTAGCTCTGGCCCGGCGATGCTGCCGGTGGAAGTGTTGCGTCGTGCGGAACAGGAACTGTGCAACTGGCACGGGCTGGGCACGTCAGTGATGGAGATCAGTCACCGCAGCAAAGAATTCATCGCCGTTGCCGAGCAGGCGGAACAGGATCTGCGCGATCTGCTGAAAGTCCCCTCCAACTATAAAGTGCTGTTTTGCCACGGCGGCGCCCGCGCGCAGTTCGCGGCGCTGCCGCTGAACCTGCTGGGCGACAAGGCCACCGCCGACTATATCGACGGCGGCTATTGGGCGCACAGCGCCATCAAGGAAGCGGAAAAGTATTGCGCCCCGAACGTCATCGACGTGAAAACCCGCATCGACGGCCTGAGCGGCATCAAGCCGATGAAAGAGTGGCAGCTCAGCGACGACGCGGCTTACGTGCACTATTGCCCGAATGAGACCATCGACGGCGTGGCCATCGATGAAACGCCGGACTTCGGCGACAAGGTGGTGATCGGCGATTACTCCTCGACCATCCTGTCCCGCCCGCTCGACGTCAGCCGCTTCGGCGTGATTTACGCCGGCGCGCAGAAAAACATCGGCCCGGCCGGCCTGACGCTGGTGATCGTGCGCGACGATCTTTTGGGCAAGGCGCGCAAAGAAGTGCCGTCGATCCTCGATTACACCGTGCTGGCCGAGAACGACTCGATGTTCAACACCCCGCCGACTTTCGCGTGGTACCTGTCCGGGTTGGTGTTCAAATGGCTGAAAGAGCAGGGCGGCCTGGTGGAGATGCAAAAACGCAATCAGGCCAAGGCCGAGCTGCTGTACGCGACCATCGATAAATCCGACTTCTACCGCAGCCAGGTGGCGATCGCCAACCGTTCCTGGATGAACGTGCCGTTCCAACTGGCCGATGCGGCGCTGGACAAGGTGTTCCTCAGCGAAGCCGAGGCCATCGGCCTGCAGGCGCTGAAAGGCCACCGGGTAGTTGGCGGCATGCGCGCTTCTATTTACAATGCCATGCCGCTGGCCGGCGTGCAGGCGCTGACCGATTTCATGGCCGACTTCGAACGTCGTCACGGTTGATTCCGTCAGCCTGCCAGGCGCGGGCTGCCTCAGGCTGTTGTCCTTTTGCATTAAAGCGGCTCCGGCATTATTCCGGAGCCGTTTCGTTTATCAGAATTGGAGAGTTTTGTTCACATGGTGGATTCCCTGACGTTACAACCGGTCGCCCTGGTCAATGGCACCGTCAACTTACCCGGCTCGAAGAGCGTTTCTAACCGCGCTCTGCTGCTGGCGGCGCTGGCGAAAGGCACGACCCGGCTGACCAACCTGCTGGACAGCGACGACGTGCGTCATATGCTGAACGCGCTGCAGGCGTTGGGCGTGAACTACCAGCTTTCCGCCGATCGCACCCTGTGCGAAGTGACCGGCGTGGCCGGCCCGCTGGTGGCCGAACGGCCGCTGGAACTGTTCCTCGGCAATGCCGGGACGGCGATGCGCCCATTGGCGGCGGCGCTGTGCCTCGGCGAAGGCGACGTGGTGCTGACCGGCGAACCGCGCATGAAAGAGCGCCCGATCGGCCATCTGGTGGACGCGCTGCGCCAGGGCGGGGCGCAGATTGATTACCTCGAGCAAACCGATTACCCGCCGATTCGCCTGCGCGGCGGCTTCCAGGGTGGCGACGTCACCGTTGACGGCAGCGTCTCCAGCCAGTTCCTGACCGCGTTGCTGATGACTGCGCCGCTGGCGCCGCAGGATACGCAGATCCACATCAAGGGCGAGCTGGTTTCCAAGCCGTACATCGACATCACGTTGCATCTGATGCGCACCTTCGGCGTATCGGTGAGTCACGACAACTACCGGGTGTTCCATATCCAGGGGCGCCAGACGTATATCGCGCCGGGCGATTACCTGGTTGAGGGCGACGCGTCTTCCGCTTCTTACTTCCTGGCGGCGGCGGCTATCAAGGGCGGCACCGTGCGCGTGACCGGCATCGGCCGCAAAAGCGTGCAGGGCGACACCAGGTTTGCCGACGTGCTGGAGAAAATGGGCGCGCGTATTACCTGGGGCGACGATTTCATCGAGTGCAGCCGCGGTGAACTGCGCGGCATCGACATGGACATGAACCACATTCCGGACGCGGCGATGACCATCGCCACCGCGGCGCTGTTCGCCGAGGGGCCGACCACCATCCGCAATATCTACAACTGGCGGGTGAAGGAGACCGACCGTCTGGCAGCGATGGCCACCGAGCTGCGTAAAGTGGGGGCGGAAGTGGACGAAGGGGAAGACTACATTCACGTCGTGCCGCCGGCCAAACTGCAGTTCGCCGAGATCGGCACCTACAACGATCACCGCATGGCGATGTGTTTCTCGCTGGTGGCGCTGTCGGATACACCGGTTACCATTCTCGATCCGAAATGCACCGCGAAAACCTTCCCGGACTATTTCGAACAGTTGGCCCGCATCAGCCAGCCGGCGTAACCCGTCAAATCGTTTATTTTAAGGCCCCTTTGTGGGCCTTTATCGTTTTTAACCTTTGGCGGCCGGCATTTCTTCTATACTTTTTCGCGGTTGTGCGCTTATTTTCAACAACCGGACAGTTCCAGGGTAACAGATCGCCGTAGGGCAGCGTATAATACGCCACCGTATTTGCCCCTGATTGGGCAGGTGACAGAGCGCACGGGCTTCGAGTCGAAGCACGCCGTGTCTCTGTGAGGTTTTCTACCTGAAGGAGAGAGAAATGACGGCTACAGCCCCGGTGATAACCGTTGATGGACCAAGTGGCGCAGGCAAAGGCACGCTGTGTAAAGCGTTGGCCGAGTCTCTGGGTTGGCGTTTGCTGGACTCCGGCGCGATCTATCGCGTGCTGGCGCTGGCAGCGTTGCATCATCAGGTGGATATCACTTCTGAGGAAGCGCTGGTTCCGCTGGCCGCACATCTCGATGTTCGCTTCGTTGCCCAGGACGGCAAGCTGCAGGTGATTTTGGAAGGTGAGGACGTCAGCAACGAGATCCGCACCGAAACCGTCGGCAACACCGCGTCGCAAGCGGCGGCGTTTCCGCGTGTGCGCGAGGCGCTGCTGCGCCGCCAGCGCGCATTCCGCGAGGCGCCCGGCCTGATTGCCGATGGCCGCGACATGGGCACGGTGGTGTTCCCGGACGCGCCGGTCAAGATTTTCCTCGACGCCAGCTCGGAGGAGCGCGCGCACCGCCGCATGCTGCAGTTGCAGGAGAAGGGCTTTAATGTTAACTTTGAACGTCTTTTAGCCGAGATAAAGGAACGGGACGACCGTGACCGTAATCGGCCTATCGCGCCTCTGGTGCCCGCTTCTGACGCCCTCGTGCTGGACTCTACCAGCATGTCGATCGAAGAAGTGATCCGGCAGGCGCTGACGTATGCACAGAAAGTGTTGGCGTTGCCGCAGCAATAAGCGCGGCGGCGCTATTGGCTTTTTGTCATATTTGTCATAGCGGTATCGCAATATATCGGGTAAAATTTTACCCCTGTAACCTTAAACCCTGTCGGCATGGAGCCAATGGCGGGGTATGTGAAACAACCCCATTCGGCGGGACGCTAAATGGACGTTAAACTAAAGAACCCTGAAGATTAACAACATGACTGAATCTTTCGCTCAACTCTTTGAAGAATCCTTAAAAGAAATCGAAACCCGCCCGGGTTCCATCGTTCGTGGCGTCGTTGTTGCTATCGACAAAGATATCGTGCTGGTTGACGCCGGTCTGAAATCTGAGTCTGCCATCCCGGCTGAGCAATTCAAAAACGCCCAGGGCGAGCTGGAAATCCAGGTTGGTGACGAAGTTGACGTTGCTCTGGATGCTGTTGAAGACGGCTTCGGTGAAACCCTGCTGTCCCGTGAGAAAGCTAAGCGTCACGAAGCTTGGATCACGCTGGAAAAAGCTTACGAAGAAGCTGAGACTGTAACCGGTGTTATCAACGGCAAAGTGAAGGGTGGCTTCACCGTCGAGCTGAACGGCATCCGCGCGTTCCTGCCAGGTTCCCTGGTTGACGTGCGTCCGGTACGTGACACTCTGCACCTGGAAGGCAAAGAGCTTGAGTTCAAAGTCATCAAGCTGGATCAGAAGCGCAACAACGTTGTCGTTTCTCGCCGTGCGGTTATCGAATCCGAGAACAGCGCTGAGCGCGATCAACTGCTGGAAAACCTGCAGGAAGGCATGGAAGTTAAAGGTATCGTTAAGAACCTCACTGACTACGGTGCATTCGTTGATCTGGGCGGCGTAGACGGCCTGCTGCACATCACTGACATGGCTTGGAAACGCGTTAAGCACCCAAGCGAAATCGTCAACGTTGGCGATGAAATCACTGTTAAAGTGCTGAAGTTCGACCGCGAGCGTACTCGTGTATCCCTGGGCCTGAAACAGCTGGGCGAAGATCCATGGGTTGCTATCGCGAAACGTTACCCAGAAGGCACCAAGCTGACTGGTCGTGTAACCAACCTGACTGATTACGGCTGCTTCGTAGAAATCGAAGAAGGCGTTGAAGGTCTGGTACACGTTTCTGAAATGGATTGGACCAACAAAAACATCCATCCGTCCAAAGTTGTTAACGTGGGCGACGTAGTGGAAGTGATGGTTCTGGACATCGATGAAGAACGTCGTCGTATCTCCCTGGGCCTGAAGCAGTGCAAATCCAACCCGTGGCAGCAGTTCGCAGAAACCCACAACAAGGGCGACCGCGTTGAAGGTAAAATCAAGTCTATCACTGACTTCGGTATCTTCATCGGCCTGGACGGCGGCATCGACGGCCTGGTTCACCTGTCTGACATCTCCTGGAACGTTGCAGGCGAAGAAGCAGTTCGTGAATACAAGAAAGGCGACGAAATCGCAGCGGTTGTTCTGCAAGTTGACGCAGAGCGCGAGCGTATCTCCCTGGGCGTGAAGCAGCTGGCTGAAGACCCGTTCAATAACTACCTGTCTATGAACAAGAAAGGTGCTATTGTTACTGGTAAAGTCACTGCAGTTGACGCCAAAGGTGCTACAGTTGAATTGGCAGGCGGCGTAGAAGGTTACCTGCGTGCATCTGAAGCCTCTCGCGACCGCATTGAAGATGCAACTCTGGTTCTGAACGTAGGTGACGAAGTTGAAGCCAAATTCACCGGCGTTGACCGTAAGAACCGCGTTGTAAGCCTGTCCGTACGTGCTAAGGACGAAGCTGACGAGAAAGACGCCATCGCAACTGTTAACAACAAACAGGAAGAAGGCAACTTCTCTAACGCAATGGCTGAAGCTTTCAAAGCGGCTAAAGGCGAGTAATGACGGGGGGCGGTCTCTGACCGCCCCGATACGGTAGTTTAGCTGCAAAGCTTGGAGGTACTATGACCAAGTCTGAACTTATTGAAAGACTTGCTGGCCAGCAATCTCATATTCCGGCGAAGGCCGTTGAGGATGCAGTGAAAGAGATGCTTGAGCACATGGCCGCAACGCTGGCCGAGGGCGAACGCATTGAGATCCGCGGATTCGGCAGTTTTTCTCTTCACTACCGTGCCCCGCGTGTAGGCCGCAACCCGAAAACCGGCGACAAAGTCGAGCTGGACGGCAAGTACGTTCCTCACTTCAAACCAGGCAAAGAGTTGCGTGACCGCGCCAATATCTATGGCTAGTCGCTGACTGACTGCCCATAGCGTTGTTGCTTGTAAAGAATATAAAACGGTGCCTTTAAGGCGCCGTTTTTTTTCGCCTGCAATTCCCCGAGATCTGCTTGTGAATTGCGTACCGCGCCGCATTTGCGGTGTGGCTGCTGCATATGCTTCTCTTATCCTGCCGTGCTCGCCGCATCCTCACTAAAGCCCGCTGGCGGCGACATGTCGCTTGAATAATCCTGCTTGCTCTTCGTGACGCGTTTTGGCTCATGGTGAAGCTGATGGGAGAAGAGCGATCAAAATTTCGCTGGATCTGGCGATATTCGCCGTTATCTGCGGCATCCTGCCGCTGCTGCTTTTACCGCAGTTGCCAGAGCAATGGTTGCTGTGGCCGATGCTGCTGGTCGCCGGTTTACTGCTGCGCACCCGTTGGCCGTTCTGCCGTTATTTGGCCTGCCTGGGATTGGGATTCATATGGGCAGTTTTCAACGCCGGAAGCCTGCTCGGGCAAATGGATCGCTTAAGCCGCGTGCCGGAAGTGACGGCGGTGGTGCAGATAAGCAGCGTCGCACTGGAGCCTGCCGTCAGTAAGCAGACCCTGATGCGCATCGAGCGGGTCGACGGTCATTGGCTGGTGCCTGCGCTGGCGTTTACCACGACATGGGCTCCGAAAGAGCAACGGCTGTGTGCCGGGCAGCGTTGGCAATTGAAACTGCGCATGCGGCCGGTGCATGGCAAGCTCAATGAAGGAGGCTTCGACAGCCAACGTTGGGCGATCGCACAGCGCCAGCCGTTGACCGCTCAGGTCAGGCAGGCGCGCTTGCTGGAGGGGAACTGCGGCCTGCGCCAGCGCATTATCAGCCATGCTGAAGCCAACATTGGTGAATTGCGTTACAAGACGGTGTTGCTGGCGTTGGCGTTTGGGGAAAGAACCGCGCTCGAACAGGCTTTGCGCACGCTGATGTTGAAAACCGGTATCGCTCATCTGATGGCCATATCGGGGCTACATGTTGCGATGGTCGCCATTTTGTTCTGGGCAGTGCTGCGCGCGCTGCAGTTTTTCCTCCCCGCCCATCTGATTGGTTATCGATTTCCGTTGATCGCGGGCTGGGTGGCGACGCTGATCTATGTTTGGTTGGTGGGCGCCCAGCCGCCGGCGGTGCGTACCGCGTTGGCGATGACGCTGTGGATGCTGCTGCGTTTGCGCGGCGTGCATTGCTCTTCATGGCAAGTGTGGCTGTGGTGCATCGGGCTTATTTTGCTGTGCGATCCGTTGGCGGTCTTGTCAGACAGTTTCTGGTTGTCGGTACTGGCGGTCGGGTGCCTGATTTTTTGGTTCGAGTGGGCACCGCTCGGCGAGCGATTTCGTTCGGCGTGGTATTGGGCGCCGGTGCGCTGGCTGCATATTCAGCTAGGCATGACGTTGCTGCTGGTGCCGATGCAGGCCGCGCTGTTTCTGGGCCTGACGTTGACCTCGCTGCCGGCCAATCTCTGGGCGGTGCCCATCGTCTCATTGGTGACGGTGCCGTTGATTTTGCTGGCGTTGATTTGCGGCATCTTCCCCTCGCTAAGTTACGGGCTTTGGTGGTTGGCGGATTTCACGTTGGGATGGGTGTTTGTGCCGTTAAATTATCTGCAGCGCGGTTGGGTGGATTTGGGGGCCGCCTCGTTGCTTGCCAGCGCGTCGGGATGGCTTCTCGTTATCTGTTGGCGCTTTCATTGGTGGTGGCGCTATGCGCCTGGACTGGCAGCGATAGCCATATGCTGCGTGTTATGGCGAGGTAAAGCACCGGATTACCATTGGCGAGTCGACATGCTCGATGTCGGGCACGGCCTGGCGGTGGTGATCGAGCAAAACGGCAAGGGGATACTGTACGACACCGGCGATCGTTGGGCGACAGGCAGTGCCGCAGAACGGCATATATTGCCGATGCTGAACTGGCGGGGCATTGAGCTGGAGCAGATCATTATCAGCCATATTCATCTCGATCATATCGGCGGGCTCCCGACGATGCGGCGAGCGTTCCCGCAAGCTACCGTGCGCAGCCCGATACGCGGGGAAGGGCATTTACCCTGCATCGCCGGCGAGCGTTGGCGCTGGCAGTCGTTGCAATTCGAGGTACTGTGGCCGCCGAAAATGCTCAAAAGGCCGGTTAATGACGACTCTTGCGTGATCCGTATCGACGACGGGAAATACAGTCTGCTGCTCACCGGCGATGCGGAAAAGAGGGCGGAGGCGCAGCTGCTCCGATTGCGGCGCGACCGCTTAACGGCCACGGTATTGCAGGTGGGGCACCATGGCAGCAAAACTTCCTCAACACCGCCTTTTTTGCGCGCGGTTAATCCCGAAGCTGCGCTGGCGTCCGCATCTCGTTACGGTAAATGGCGTTTGCCGGCGCGTAAAGTGGTCGCCCGATATCGGGCAAATGGCATTACATGGCACGATACGACGCGCTCCGGCCAGTTGTCGGTGCTTTTTTTCGACAACGATTGGCAAATTAAAGGCTTTCGCGAACAATTAATGCCCCGTTGGTACCATCAGCGGTTTGGCGTAGAGGGCGATAATGAGTAAAATAGGCCGCTATTTCTTCCGATGCTGGTATTTGCATGATGAATGATAAAGATCTCTCGACCTGGCAGACGTTCCGTCGACTCTGGCCGATGATCACTCCTTTTAAGACCGGGCTGATTGTGGCCGCCATTGCGTTGATTATGAACGCAGCGGGGGACACGCTGATGCTGTCTCTGCTTAAACCGTTATTGGACGATGGGTTTGGAAAAACCGACAGCAGCGTGCTGGTGTGGATGCCGCTGGCGGTGATTGCGCTGATGCTGATGCGCGGCGTGACCAGCTTTGTTTCAAGCTACTGCATTTCCTGGGTTTCCGGCATGGTGGTGATGCAGATGCGCCGCCGCCTGTTTGGCCACATGATGAGAATGCCGGTGGCCTTCTTCGATCAGCAATCCACCGGGACGTTGCTGTCGCGCATTACCTATGATTCCGAGCAGGTGGCGTCTTCTTCTTCCAGCGCGCTGGTGACCGTGGTGCGCGAAGGGGCCTCGATCATTGGCCTGTTCATCATGATGTTCTACTACAGCTGGCAGCTGTCGGTGATCCTGATCGTGCTGGCGCCGATCGTTTCCATCGCCATTCGCCTGGTGTCCAAGCGTTTTCGCAACATCAGCAAGAACATGCAGAACACCATGGGGCAGGTGACCACCAGCGCCGAACAGATGCTGAAAGGCCATAAAGAAGTGCTGATCTTCGGTGGCCAGCAGGTGGAAACCGAGCGCTTTAACTCGGTGAGCAACCGCATGCGTCAACAGGGCATGAAACTGGTCTCTGCGTCTTCCATTTCCGATCCGATCATTCAGCTGATCGCTTCGCTGGCCCTGGCGTTCGTGCTGTTTGCCGCCAGCTTCCCGAGCGTGATGGAAACCCTGACCGCCGGCACCATTACCGTGGTGTTCTCGTCAATGATCGCGCTGATGCGTCCGCTGAAGTCGCTGACCAACGTCAATGCCCAGTTCCAGCGTGGGATGGCGGCCTGCCAGACGCTGTTCTCCATCTTGGATATGGAACAGGAAAAAGACACCGGCACCCGCGAAGTGAAGCGCGCGAAAGGCGACATCGAATTCCGCAACGTCACCTTCTACTATCCGGCTAAAGAAACGCCGGCGCTGCGTGATATCAACCTGAAAATCGCCGAAGGCAAGACTGTGGCGTTGGTGGGCCGCTCGGGTTCGGGTAAATCCACCATCGCCAACCTGCTGACGCGCTTCTACGATATTCAGGAAGGCGAAATCCTGATGGATGGCCACGATCTGCGTGAATATACCCTGGCCTCACTGCGTAATCAGGTGGCGCTGGTCTCGCAAAACGTGCACCTGTTCAACGATACCATCGCCAATAACATCGCCTATGCGCGCGAGAGCGAATACAGCCGCGAGCAGATTGAGAAAGCGGCCGAAATGGCGTACGCGATGGACTTCATCAACAAGATGGAAAACGGCCTGGATACGGTGATCGGTGAAAACGGCGTGATGCTGTCCGGCGGCCAACGTCAGCGCATCGCCATCGCGCGTGCTTTGCTGCGCGATTGCCCGATCCTGATCCTGGATGAGGCGACTTCTGCGCTGGATACCGAATCCGAGCGTGCCATTCAGGCCGCACTGGACGAGCTGCAGAAAGACCGCACTTCGCTGGTGATCGCACACCGTCTGTCGACGATTGAGAAGGCGGACGAGATCCTGGTGGTGGAGGACGGTCGCATCGTCGAACGCGGCGAACACGCCGAGTTGCTTGAACGGCAGGGCGCCTATGCGCAACTGCACCGCATGCAGTTTGGTCAATAATGATTGAGCGCATTTGGTCCGGCGGTTCGCTGCTTTATCTGGCGCTGTTGCCGCTCTCCTGGCTGTATGGCCTGTTCAGCTGGCTGATCCGCCTCAGCTACCGCTGTGGCCTGCGCAAAAGCTGGCGTTCGCCGGTGCCGGTGGTGGTGGTGGGCAACCTCACCGCCGGTGGCAACGGCAAAACGCCGATGGTGATCTGGCTGGTGGAACACCTGCAGCAGCGGGGCTATCGCGTTGGTGTGGTGTCACGCGGTTACGGCGGTAAGTCGGCGGTCTATCCCCTGGTGCTCAATCAGAATACCTCGACCCGCGAGGCGGGCGATGAGCCGGTGCTGATTTATCAGCGGACCGGTGCGCCCGTGGCGATCGCGCCCAAGCGAGCAGAGGCGGTGCAGGCCTTGCTGCAACAACAGCCGCTGGATGCGATCGTCACCGACGATGGCTTGCAGCACTATGCTTTACAGCGTGACTTCGAGCTGGTGGTCATCGACGGCGTGCGTCGCTTCGGCAACGGCTGGTGGTTGCCGGCCGGGCCGATGCGCGAGCGTGCTGCGCGGCTTGGCAGCGTCAATGCGCGCGTCGCCAATGGCGGCGTGGCGCAGGCCGGGGAAATTGCCATGCGCCTGCAGGCGCGTGATGCGGTGAACCTGCTGAGCGGTGAACGTCGCCCGGCGGCCGAGCTGCCGCGCGTGGTAGCGATGGCGGGCATCGGCCATCCGCCGCGTTTCTTCGCGACGTTGGAAAAATTGAACGTCGAGGTGGTGCAGGAAGTGGCGTTTGCCGATCATCAGGAATATCAGCAGGCGCAGCTGGCGGCGCTGGTTGCTGCCGATCAAACGCTGTTGATGACGGAGAAGGACGCGGTGAAATGTCGCGCCTTTGCCCAGCCCAATTGGTGGTATTTGCCGGTTGATGCGGTGCTACCGTCCGCTCAGGCTGAGCAACTGCTGCAGGATATCGAATCTCTGCTGACCAAGTAACCTCAGGATGTCAGCGTGGCAAGCCCCAAGGCTTGCGCGCAGGCTTCCAGCGAACGCTGCTGGGTTTGCTGATACAGCGCCAGCTCGTCGATCACCTCACTGCCCAACGATTGTTCAAACGTTGCCCGGCTGGAAGCGGCGTTGTACTGCGCGTGGTGGCTGTCCCCCAGATTCGACTGGAAAATCCCCGCGGCGCTGACCGGCAGAAAATCTTCATACACCAGCGGCTGGAAGCGAACGTGTTCCTTCTCGATCAGTTGCTCCAGAGTGCTGTGCTTATCCAGCGACTCTTTGGCCGCCAGGCCGCATTCGGTCGGGAAATAGCGGAACCAGGCCAGCTGTTGCTCGCGCAGCGTGGCGTAATCATCCGGAAACGCCCGGAAGTTTTCCTCCAACAGTTGATAGTAGCGCTCGGCATTCTTCTCGCTCGGCGGCCCCTGCAGCGCATCGTTGGTGGCCTGCAGCAGACGGTCGTAGAGTTCTCGTCCTTTCGTCGTCAGCGCCACACCGCGCTGTTCGATCTCGCCGAAGCGCGCGGTATGGTGGCCGGCGACGGCGCGGCCGTCATGCTCAACGAAATCGACGCGTTCTTCCAACGCCTTGAAGCTGGTTTGGCGCAGCAGGATCGCGCGACGGCGGCGCGGCGGGCCCTCGATGACCGCCTTGGGCGTAATGCCGCGGCCGGGCATCGCCTGCTGAACGCGATCGATATCCAGCGTGCGCGGTGTCAGATGGTTGATATGCGGCCCTTTAAACGCCACCACGTCGGCGATCAGGCGATGCTGATCGTGCAGCTGCCGGTATTCTTCGGCGCTGACCGTCGCCTGGTTGTGCCAGCGGAAGGTTTCCAGTGCTTGCTCGACAAATTCTTGCGCCTGCACTTCATTCAGCCCGCCTTGCGCTTCCTGCAGCGCGATCAGCTCCAGCGCGCGATCGGTAAAGATGCGGCGGCGCGCCAGCAAGCGCTCGGCCAGCGCACGCAGCGCGGGATCTTCTATCAGTTCCAGGCGCAGCAGGGAGGTGAACACGCGGAAAGGGCTGATCTGCAGCGCGTCTTCGTGTACGGCGCGAAAAGCGGTGGAGTGCACCGGAACGCCCGCCACCGACAGGTCATAGTAACCGACCGGCGCCATGCCCATCACCCGGAACAGGCGGCGCAGGGTGGCCAGCTCGTCCGCGGTGCCGACCCGGATGGCGCCGTGGCGCTCCATCGCCAGGCGTTCTATCTCGCCGGTAATTTGCAGTTGATGAGCCAGTGCGGCATCTTCGCGCAGAACCTGTCGGTTGGTTTCCGCCACCAGCTCCAGCAGATCGCCGTACAGCGGCACCTCCTTTTGATACATGTCCGACATCGCGTGAGAGAATCTGGCGCGGATTTCATTAGGTGAAACGAACTGCTGGGCGGTCATGCGCATAGCTCCTTGATTCAGCATAATCTGAAAAATCGTGTTTTTAGCGGCAAAAGTGCTGGCGAAAAAGCCGTCTGCCTTGTTTTCCCCTCAAGTTTAGCTATCTGGTTTGGGATTTGTTATAGACGTGGCAAGCATATTAGAGTTTTATGCGTCAGCTCTCATTTGCAGCGCACAGACGGGCAAAAGATGCCCTGGCGAGGGGAGATACGCGGTGGTTCGGCCGCGGCGACCATTAAATTAAGTCATGCATATTCAGGGAGATAAAAATAAATTCGGCTTATTTATGAATTTAAGGCAATAAACCTCTTGTGCATTCACCAGTTTTATGAGTAAATGCAAGTCGGCCTGTAATCCAGACCTATTTATGTTCGAGTTTAGAGTTAAGCAGTTCCTCCAAAAACGTTATCATCCGATTCCGCTTCAAAGACGAACCTTCTAAGTACCTCCCATAAGTAATGTTTCTGAAACGGCCCCAATTGCCTCTTATGGCAGGTTTTGTAAATATATTTAAAGGTAAATGTAATGTCTAAGAAGACTGGTCAGGTTAAGTGGTTCAACGAAAGCAAAGGTTTTGGTTTCATTGAGCAGAACGACGGCGGCAAAGATGTATTCGTACACTTCTCCGCAATCATGACCGACGGTTTCAAGACCCTGGCTGAAGGCCAGCGCGTCGAGTACACCATCCAGGACAGCCCGCGCGGGCCGGCTGCCGCCAACGTAGTTGCTCTGTAAGAATACAGGGAACGCGTATAAGAGATCTTAATACAACCATGGTGATGCGTCAGCGCTGAGTCATGCGGAAGATATTAAGTTCAACAAGCCCGCCTTAGTGCGGGTTTTTTATTTTTTGCTCACGAGAGGTTTGTTACGAAAAACTTTAGGATGGGCTGGTAGCGTCCAGACAATATAAAAAATGACGTTGTCAAGGATGCTCAAGTAAAAGGATATAAGTTATGTTTAAAAATACTGTGTTAAAAATGGGCCGCGTGAAATGGTTTAATCAGGCCGAAGGCTATGGTTTTATTTCACCGGTAGATGGTAGCGACGAAATCTATGTCAATCGCAACGCTATCGCCAACACCAAAAATAAGTCGTTGAACGAAGGTCAGAACGTCGAGTTCTCGATCTATCGCAGCTCACATGGGCTGTCCGCGGCAGACGTTATCGCGTTCTGATCGCATCCACCTTCCTCGCCAGTGCCGGTGTCGCCACCCGCATGCACTGGCGAAGATAAATCCCTCGATATCCACTATTATCAGGCCATTGCCTACTTGCCACGGATATCAGGATGACCACCCCGATAATTTCCCTTACCGCCGCTCGCGCGCTGCACCTTGCCGCCCAGGGGCTGCTTTCTCCGCTTAAACGCCAGGCTCGGCCCGACGACGTCGTGAACGCGATCCAGCGCATGGGGCTGTTACAAATCGATACCATTAGCGTCGTTGCCCGCAGCCCGTATCTGGTGCTGTTCAGCCGTTTGGGGGCCTATCAACCGGAATGGCTGGAGCAGGCGCTCGCCGGCCGCAAGCTGTTCGAGTATTGGGCGCACGAAGCCTGTTTCCTGCCGATCGAGGATTTTGGTCTGCTGCGGCATCGCATGCTGGCGCCGCATGATATGGGCTGGAAATATTCCGCCGACTGGGTGCAGCAGCACCAGGCGGCGATGGACAACCTGCTGCGGCACATCGAACAACAGGGGCCGGTGCGCTCCGCCGATTTCAGCGCCGAGAAGAAAGGCAACAGCGGATGGTGGGACTGGAAACCGGAGAAGCGGCATCTGGAGATCCTGTTTACCGCCGGTAAGCTGATGGTGGCCGAGCGTCGCAACTTCCACCGGGTTTACGATCTGACCGAAAGGCTGCTGCCGGCCTGGGACGATGCGCGTCATGCGCTGCCTGCGGAGCGGGCGCGCCGGCAAATGTTGCATCGCACCTGCCGCTATCTGGGCATTTTCCGCGCCGAATGGTTGGCGGATTACTATCGGCTGAAACGCGTGGCGCCAAAAACTTTGCTGGCAGAGCTGCAGGATCAGGGGGAGATTTCGCCGGTGCGGGTAGAGGGGCTGGAAGGGCAGTTCTATGTGCATGGCTCACTGACGGAACTGCTGCCGCTGGCGGAACAGGGCAAGCTGAAATCGACGGTCACCAGCCTGCTGTCGCCGTTTGATCCGGTGGTTTGGGATCGCCGCCGGGCGCTCGAGCTGTTCAACTTTGACTATCGGCTGGAGTGCTACACGCCGAAAGAAAAACGCCGCTATGGCTACTTCACCTTGCCGGTGCTGCATCGGGGTGAACTGGTGGGGCGCATTGACGCCAAGGCGCACCGCCGCCAGGGGGTGTTTGAGATCATCAGCTTTCATGCGGAGCCGCGGGTGCGCTTTGGCAAACGGCGGGCCCAGGATATTCGGCAGGCCATCGCGCGTATGGCCAAATGGCACGGCGCGCAACGCGTCGCGCTGGGCGACATTCCGGCGGCGTTGGCCGCTGAATGGGGTGCCGGCTGGGAAGTGGGATAACGAGCGACGCCGTCGGTGGGGTAAAACGAAGTTCAGCGCCGCTCGTTACAAAGGGGCTCAGTGGCTGAAGTTAGCGAACAGAGCGATGATTTTATGCAGACGTTTGATCACGTATCACGGCCTTTTTGTGATTTGTATCACAAAATTCTACGCCGGGATGCGCCGCAGTTCAAGCTGTTGCGCCGGCGCGCTGAGGAAATATCGGTGGGTTGGCGCCGCCGGTGATTAACCTGAGGCCGGGCGTTATGCTATCCTCACTGCCTTTCCCTGATGACCAATCCCCTAGCGGAGGATGCATGGACCACCGTTTACTCGAAATCGTTGCCTGCCCGGTATGTAACGGCAAACTCTATTTCAATAAAGAAAACCAGGAACTGGTGTGCAAAGCGGACGGGTTGGCTTACCCGCTGCGCGACGGCATTCCGGTGCTGTTGGAAAATGAAGCGCGTGCGCTGTCGCTGGATGAGAAGCACGCATGAGTTTTATCGCTATTATTCCCGCCCGCTACGCCTCAACCCGTTTGCCGGGCAAACCGCTGGCCGATATTCACGGCAAGCCGATGGTGGTGCACGTGATGGAGCGCGCCCGCGAGTCCGGCGCCAGCCGCGTCATCGTGGCGACCGATCACCCTGAAGTCGCCAAAGCGGTGGAAGCCGCCGGCGGCGAAGTGTGCATGACCAGCCCGGATCACCATTCCGGCACCGAGCGTCTGGCGGAAGTGATCGCGCACTACGGCTTTGCCGACGATCAGATCATCGTTAACGTGCAGGGCGACGAACCGCTGATCCCGCCGGTGATCGTGCGTCAGGTGGCTGAGAACCTGGCGGGCAGCCAGGCCGGCATGGCGACGCTGGCAGTGCCGATCGAGAGCGCCGAAGAGGCTTTCAACCCCAACGCGGTGAAGGTCGTGATGGACGCGCAGGGCTACGCGCTCTATTTCTCTCGCGCCACCATTCCGTGGGATCGCGAGCGTTTCGCCGCGTCGAAAGAGAGCATCGGCGACAGCCTGCTGCGTCATATCGGCATCTACGCCTATCGCGCCGGCTTCGTGCGCCGCTACGTCAGCTGGGCGCCGAGCCAACTGGAGCAGATCGAGCTGTTGGAACAGCTGCGGGTGCTGTGGTACGGTGAAAAAATCCACGTGGCGGTCGCGAAAGCGATCCCGAGCGTGGGGGTCGATACGCCGGAAGATCTCCAGCGCGTGCGCGACAGCATTCAACCCTGAGCCTGAGTTCGTCGGCGCGGCGCGCAACGCGCCGACGATGTAATACCCTCCATTATTGATCCCCGTTTTGTTGATCTGCGTTGAAGAATTTTTCCGCTCACCGTTCGATGATGTTACGCATCCCCCCTATTAGCCAGAGGTGAATGCCTTATGGAGCAGTTACGCGCCGAACTGAGCATTGTGCTGGGTGAGTCCATCAGCCGGCTGGAGCGGGTGAGCGAGCAGCCTTATGCGCATATGTATTCGCTGTACGATCGGCAGGGCAACGCGATCCCGCTGATGGCGAAAAGCTTTATCTGTCAGGGTATCGCCCAGCAGGAGGCGTACAAGCTGTCAATGCTGGCGCGCGACGGGGATATTCGCCTGCCTACGGTGTACGGCGTGGTGTGTACCCACCAGGCGCCGTACAAGGAAATCCTGCTGATCGAGCGCCTGCGCGGCGTGTCGGCTGAAGCGCCGACGCGTTCGCCGGATCGCTGGAATATGCTGATGGAGCAGATCGTTGACGGGATATTGGCCTGGCACCGCATCGACAGCCACGGCAGCGTCGGCAGCGTTGACAGCACGCAGGAGAACGACTGGTTTTGCTGGTATCAACAGCGGGTCGAAGTGCTGTGGGCGACGGTGGTCAATCTCACCACCCCGCAGCTGACCATGGCGGATCGCCGTTTGCTGTACCGCACGCGCGAAGCGCTGACCCATTTTTTCGTCGGCTTCGACGATCCTTGCGTTCTGGTGCACGGCAACCTGTCGCTGCGCAGCATGCTGAAAGATCCCAAAAGCGATCAACTGCTGGCGATGCTCAATCCCGGCGTGGTGCTGTGGGCGCCACGCGAATACGATCTTTTCCGCCTGTGCGAGGCGGGTATGCCCAGCCAACTGCTGTTCAGCTATCTGCAGCGCGCGCCGGTCGCCGACGCTTTTCTGGCGCGGCGCTGGCTGTACGTGGTGTGGGAAGCGGTGGGGCGTTTGATCCATACCGGCAAGCTGGAGCGGCGGCCGTTCGACTATGCGTCGCAACAGCTGCTGCCCTGGCTGGCCGGTTGAACGGGCCTTACTCGGCGCCGGCGCGGTCCGCGCCTTTCAGCCACTGCCACAGGCTGCCCAGCGTTTCATACCAGGCGCGCTCGGTATGGCCGAGGAACATTGACGACGGCGTGGCGCGATCCCAGATATTCAGCGGCGAGTCGATCGCCAACTGGTTGGCCGGCGCCGGGATCGGGTGCAGGCCCTTGGCCTTGAAGAAACGCATGGCGCGCGGCAGATGGTTGGCGGAGGTCACCAGAATGAACGGTTGATCGCCGACCAACTTGGCGACCTGAGCGGCCTCTTGCTCGGTATCGCGCGGTTCCCCCAGGATCACCATATCGCTGCGCGGCACGCCCAGGCTTTCGGCCACCAGCGCCGCCGTGGCGGCGTTGCTTTGCATGCGTCCGGCGGACGCGCCGGTAAACACCATCCTGGCGCCGGGATGCGCAAGATAAAGCCGCACGCCTTCCGTCACGCGCGGCAGACTGTTGCCGAGCAGGTTCGAGCTGGGCGCCCAATCGGGATTGTAGGTATAGCCCCCGCCCAATACCACGATGTAGCTGACCGGATCGTTGCCGCGATAAGTCTGGTATTCGGCTTCGATCGGCCGCAGCAGCCGGTCGGCCACCGGTTGCAGGCTGAAAAGCAGTAAAAACAGCCAGCTCAGCGTGAAAATCGTCTTACCGCTTTTTTGCCAGCGGGTGAACCACAGCAGCAGCAGCGCCAGCCCCATCAGCAGCATCAACAGCGGCAGCGGCATCAGCAGGGCGCCAAAGAACTTTTTCAGGTTGAACAGCATCGAAAATCAGATCCTTTTGGGTGAAAAAGCGGCATCCAGGCATAAACCGGCCGCAAGAAGATACATTCTAAGCCAGTCTGTGCCAAAATAGCAGGTTTGAATGGGCGTGCGCTTTGCCGCCGACAAGAATGAGATCAGCGGAGCCGTTGTCCATGCAGGATCGCAATTTTGACGATATTGCTGAAAAATTTGCGCGTAATATTTACGGCACCACGAAAGGAAAAATCCGCCAGGCGGTGGTTTGGCAGGATCTGACCGGGCTGCTGGCGCAGTTGCCGCAGCGGCCGCTGCGCATCCTCGACGCCGGGGGCGGTGAAGGCCATATGGCCTGCCAACTGGCAGAATTAGGACATCAGGTGTTGTTGTGCGATCTTTCTGGTGAGATGATCCAGCGCGCCGCGCAGCTGGCGGAGCAGAAAGGTGTGAGCCAGAACATGCAATTCGTACAAAGTTCTGCGCAGGATATCGCTCAACATTTGGAACAGCCGGTTGATCTGATATTGTTTCATGCAGTGCTTGAATGGATTGCCGAGCCCGAAGCGGCGCTGCGGGCGTTGTATGACTGCCTGACGCCGGGCGGCGCGCTGTCGCTGATGTTTTTCAACGCCAACGGCCTCTTGATGCGCAACGTGGTGTTGGGTAATTTCCAACTGGTGGATCCCGAGGTCAGGCGGCGCCGCAAGCGTTCGCTGTCGCCGCAATATCCGCACGATCCGCTATTGGTCTACGGTTGGCTGGAACAGCTGGGCATGCGCATCAGCGGCAAAACCGGGGTGCGGGTGTTCCACGACTATCTGCAGAGCAGACAGCTGCAAACACAAAAATTTGAAGAGTTACTGGCGCTTGAACAGCACTATTGCCGGCAGGAGCCGTACGTGAGTTTGGGGCGCTATATTCACGTCATGGCGCATAAACCAAACCTGAAGGACGAACTATGAGTGAATTTTCCCAGACAGTACCCGAACTGGTCGCCTGGGCACGGAAAAATGATTTCTCTATTTCGCTCCCTACTGAGCGTCTCGCATTTTTGCTCGCCATCGCCACCCTGAACGGCGAACGGCTGGACGGCGAGATGAGCGAAGGTGAGCTGGTTGATGCATTTCGCCATGTCAGCAAGGGTTTTGAACAGACGCATGAAACGGTGGCGATGCGCGCCAACAATGCGATCAACGACATGGTGCGCCAGCGCCTGTTGAACCGCTTTACCAGCGAACTGGCGGACGGTAACGCGATTTACCGCCTCACGCCGCTGGGCATCGGCATTACCGATTACTATATTCGCCAACGCGAATTCTCCACGCTGCGTCTGTCGATGCAGCTGTCTATCGTGGCGCAGGAGCTCAAGCGCGCCGCCGACGCCGCCGACGAGGGCGGTGACGATTTCCATTGGCACCGCAACGTGTTCGCGCCGTTGAAATATTCGGTGGCGGAAATCTTCGACAGCATCGACATGACCCAACGCGTGATGGACGAGCAGCAGCAGAGCGTGAAAAACGACATCGCGGCGCTGCTGAGCAAAGACTGGCGGGCGGCGATCTCCAGCTGCGAGATGCTGCTGTCGGAAACCTCGGGCACCCTGCGCGAGCTGCAGGATACGCTGGATGCGGCGGGCGACAAGCTGCAGGCCAACCTGCTGCGCATCCAGGACGCCACCCTCGGCAACGTGGAGCTGGGCTTCGTCGACAAGCTGGTGTTCGATCTGCAAAGCAAGCTGGATCGCATCATCAGCTGGGGCCAGCAGGCGATTGACCTGTGGATCGGCTACGATCGCCACGTGCATAAATTTATCCGTACCGCTATCGATATGGATAAAAACCGCGTGTTCGCCCAACGCCTGCGCCAGTCGGTGCAAACCTATTTCGACCACCCGTGGGCGCTGACCCATGCCAATGCCGATCGTCTGCTGGACATGCGCGACGAAGAACTGGCGCTGCGCAGCGAGGAAGTGACCGGGGAACTGCCGCCGGATCTGGAGTTCGAAGAGTTCAGCGAAATTCGCGAACAGCTGGCGGCGATGATCGAAGAGGCGCTGAAGGTGTATCAGGAACAGCAGATGCCGCTCAACCTTGCAGCGGTGATGCGCGATTATCTGGCGCAATATCCGCGTGCGCGTCATTTCGACGTGGCACGTTTAGTGGTCGACCAGGCAGTGCGCCTCGGTGTGGCTGAAGCAGATTTCTCAGGGTTGCCGGCGGAATGGCAGGCAATCAATGATTACGGAGCCAAGGTCCAGGCCCATGTCATCGACAAATATTGAACAAGTAATGCCAGTCAAGCTGGCCAAGGCACTGTCCAACTCGCTGTTCCCGGCGCTGGACAGCCAACTGCGCGCGGGTCGTCACATCGGTATCGATGAGCTGGACAACCACGCTTTTTTAATGGATTTCCAGGATGAGCTGGAAGAATTTTACACCCGTTACAGCGTCGAGCTGATTCGGGCGCCGGAAGGTTTCTTCTATTTGCGCCCGCGCTCTACCACGCTGATCCCGCGCTCGGTGCTGTCCGAGCTGGATATGATGGTGGGTAAGATCTTGTGCTACCTGTACCTCAGCCCCGAGCGCCTGGCGCACGAAGGCATTTTCAGCCATCAGGAGCTGTACGACGAGCTGCTGAGCCTGGCCGATGAGAACAAGCTGCTGAAGTTCGTTAATCAGCGCTCCACCGGTTCGGATCTCGATCGGCAGAAGCTGCACGAAAAGGTGCGCACCTCGCTGAACCGCCTGCGCCGCCTTGGCATGGTTTACTTCATGGGCAATGACAGCAGCAAGTTCCGCATTACCGAGGCGGTGTTCCGCTTCGGCGCCGACGTGCGCAGCGGCGACGATCCGCGTGAAGCGCAGCTGCGCATGATTCGCGACGGCGAAGCGATGCCGGTTGAAACCAGTCTGTCGCTGAACGATGAGAATGAGGCTGAGGATCAGCAGGTTGATAACGCTCCTGACGGTGCAGAGGATGAACAGGAATGATTGAACGCGGTAAATTTCGCTCGCTGACGCTGGTTAACTGGAACGGCTTCTTTGCCCGCACCTTTGATCTGGATGAGCTGGTGACCACGCTGTCCGGCGGTAACGGGGCAGGGAAATCCACCACCATGGCGGCTTTCGTCACCGCACTGATCCCCGATCTGACGCTGCTGCACTTCCGTAACACCACCGAAGCGGGCGCCACCAGCGGCTCGCGCGATAAAGGCCTGCACGGCAAGCTGCGCGCCGGCGTGTGCTACTCCACCCTCGACGTCGTCAACTCGCGCCACCAGCGCGTGGTGGTCGGCGTGCGCTTGCAGCAGGTAGCGGGGCGCGATCGCAAGGTCGACATCAAACCGTTCACCATCCAGGGCCTGCCGACTGCGGTGCAGCCGACCGAACTGCTGACCCAGACCGTGGGTGAGCGCCAGGCGCGCGTGCTGTCGCTGCAGGAACTGAAGGATCGCGTGGAAGAGATGGAGGGCGTGCAGTTCAAGCAGTTCAACTCCATCACCGATTACCACTCGCTGATGTTCGATCTGGGCGTGATCCCGAAACGCCTGCGTTCGTCCGCCGATCGCAGCAAATTCTACCGTCTGATTGAAGCGTCGCTGTACGGCGGTATCTCAAGCGCCATCACCCGCTCGCTGCGCGACTACCTGCTGCCGGAAAACAGCGGCGTGCGCAAGGCGTTCCAGGATATGGAAGCGGCGCTGCGCGAAAACCGCATGACGCTGGAAGCGATCCGCGTCACCCAGTCGGATCGCGATCTGTTCAAGCATCTGATCTCCGAGGCCACTTCCTATGTGGCGGCGGACTATATGCGCCACGCCAACGAACGCCGCATCCATCTGGACGGCGCGCTGGCGCTGCGCAGCGATCTGTTGGGCAGCCGCAAGCAGCTGGCCGCCGAACAGTATCGCCATGTGGAAATGGCGCGCGAGCTGAGCGAACAGAGCGGTGCCGAATCCGATCTGGAAACCGATTACCAAGCCGCCAGCGACCACCTGAATCTGGTGCAGACGGCGATGCGTCAGCAGGAGAAGATCGAGCGCTATGAAGCCGATCTGGAAGAGCTGACCTACCGTTTGGAAGAGCAGAACGAAGTGGTGGCCGAGGCCAGCGAGCAACAGGCCGAAAATGAAGCGCGCGCCGAAGCGGCCGAGCTGGAAGTGGATGAGCTGAAGAGCCAACTGGCCGACTACCAGCAGGCGCTCGACGTGCAGCAGACCCGCGCCATTCAGTACCAGCAGGCGCTGCAGGCGCTGGAGCGCGCACGCGCGCTGTGCCAACTGCCGGACCTGACCGCAGACAACGCCGAACAGTGGCTGGATACCTTCCAGGCCCGCGAGCAGGAGGCGACCGAAGCGCTGCTGATGCTGGAACAGAAGCTGAGCGTGGCCGACGCCGCGCACGGCCAGTTCGAACAGGCCTATCAGCTGGTGGGTAAAATCGCCGGCCAGGTCAGCCGCAGCGAAGCCTGGCAGTGCGCGCGCGAATTGCTGCGCGACTGGCCTTCGCAGCAACACCTCGCCGAGCGCGTTCAGCCGCTGCGCCTGCGCCTGAGCGAACTGGAACAGCGCCTGCGCTCGCAGCAGGACGCCGAGCGCCTGCTGCAAGAGTTTTGCAAACGCCATGGCCAAGAGTACCAGCCTGACGATCTCGATATGCTGCAGCAGGAGCTGGAAGAGCGCCTGGAAGCGCTGTCGCAGAACGTCAGCGAAGCCGGCGAACGCCGCATGGAGATGCGCCAGGAGCTGGAGCAGATCCAGCAGCGCATCCGTGAGCTGACGGCGCGCGCGCCGGTGTGGCTGGCGGCGCAGGACGCTCTGAGCCAGCTCAGCGATCAGAGCGGAGAGCCGCTGGAAAACAGCCAGCAGGTGACCGAATACATGCAGCAGCTGCTGGAGCGCGAGCGTGAAACCACCGTCGAGCGCGACGAAGTGGCGGCCCGCAAACGTGAAGTGGAAGCGCAGATCGAACGTCTCAGCCAGCCGGGCGGCGCGGAAGATCAACGCCTGGTCACGCTGGCCGAACGTTTCGGCGGCGTGCTGCTGTCGGAAATTTACGATGACGTCACCATCGACGACGCGCCTTACTTCTCGGCGCTGTACGGCCCTTCGCGCCACGCCATCGTGGTGCCGGATCTGTCGCTGGTGCGCGAGATGCTGGAAGGGCTGGAAGATTGCCCGGAAGATCTTTACCTGATCGAAGGGGATCCGCAGTCGTTCGATGACAGCGTATTCGCCGTCGAAGAGCAGGAAAAAGCGGTGGTGGTGAAAATCGCCGATCGCCAGTGGCGTTATTCCCGCTACCCGGAAGTGCCGCTGTTCGGCCGCGCGGCGCGCGAAAACCGCCTGGAAGTGCTGCATGCCGAGCGTGAAACGCTGGCGGAGCGCTATGCCACGCTGTCGTTCGACGTGCAGAAAACCCAGCGTTCGCACCAGGCTTTCAGCCGCTTTATCGGTACCCATCTGGCGGTGGCGTTCGACGCCGATCCAGAAGCGGAGATCCGCGGCCTGAACGCCCGCCGTGGCGAGATCGAACGTGCGCTGAACAATCACGAAGCGCAGAACCAGCAGCAGCGTCAGCAGTACGATCAGGCCAAAGAGGGTATTTCCGCGCTCAACCGCCTGATGCCGCTGGTGTCGTTGCTGAACGATGAAACGTTGCAGGACCGCGTCGACGAGATGCGCGAAGAGCTGGAAGAAGCGCAGGACGCCGCGCGTCATATTCAGCAGCACGGCGTGTCGCTGGCCAAGCTGGAGCCGCTGCTGTCGGTGCTGCAGAGCGATCCGCAGCAGCATGAACAGCTGCAGCAGGATTACGCGCAGGCGCAAAGCGTGCAGCGTCAGGCGAAACAGCAGGCGTTCGCGCTCACTGAAGTGGTGCAGCGTCGCGCGCACTTCAGCTATACCGACTCCGCCGGCATGCAGAACGCCAACAACGATCTGAACGACAAGCTGCGCCAGCGTCTGGAGCAGGCGGAAGCCGAACGCGCCCGCGCCCGTGAGCAGCTGCGTCAGTATCAAACCCAGTTCACCCAGTACAGTCAGGTGCTGGCTTCGCTGAAAAGCTCGTACGACGCCAAGCGCGACATGCTGAAAGAGCTGAGCCAGGAGCTGGTGGATATCGGCGTGCAGGCCGACGCCAACGCCGAAGCGCGCGCGCGTCAGCGCCGCGACGAGCTGCATGCGGCGCTGAGCAACAACCGCGCTCGCCGCAATCAGCTGGAGAAACAGCTGACCTTCTGCGAAGCCGAAATGGACGGCCTGCAGAAGAAGCTGCGCAAGCTGGAACGCGATTATCACCAGCTGCGCGAGCAGGTGGTGACCGCCAAGGCGGGCTGGTGCGCGGTGATGCGCCTGGTGAAAGACAACGGCATGGAACGCCGCCTGCACCGCCGCGAGCTGGCGTATATGGATGGCGACGAGCTGCGCTCGATGTCGGATAAGGCGCTCGGTGCGCTGCGTCTGGCCGTGGCAGATAACGAACACCTGCGCGATGTGCTGCGCCTGTCGGAAGATCCGAAGCGGCCGGAGCGTAAGATTCAGTTCTATATCGCGGTGTACCAGCACCTGCGCGAGCGCATCCGCCAGGACATCATCCGCACCGACGATCCGGTCGAGGCCATCGAACAGATGGAAATCGAGCTGGGCCGTCTGACCGAAGAGCTGACCGCGCGCGAGCAGAAGCTGGCGATCAGTTCGAAAAGCGTGGCCAACATTATTCGCAAAACCATTCAGCGCGAACAGAACCGCATTCGCATGCTGAACCAGGGGCTGCAGGCCGTTTCCTTCGGCCAGGTGAAGAGCGTGCGGCTGAACGTCAATGTGCGCGAAGCGCACGCCACTCTGCTGGACGTGCTCTCCGAGCAGCAGGAACAGCATCAGGATCTGTTCAACAGCAACCGCCTGACCTTCTCCGAAGCGTTGGCCAAACTGTATCAGCGCCTGAATCCGCAGATCGACATGGGGCAGCGCACGCCACAGACCATCGGCGAGGAGTTGCTGGACTACCGCAACTACCTGGAGATGGAAGTGGAGGTATACCGTGGCTCCGACGGCTGGCTGCGTGCGGAAAGCGGCGCGTTGTCTACCGGTGAAGCCATCGGTACCGGGATGTCAATCCTGGTGATGGTGGTGCAGAGCTGGGAAGAAGAGTCCCGTCGCCTGCGCGGCAAAGACATCTCGCCGTGCCGCCTGCTGTTCCTCGATGAAGCGGCGCGTCTGGATGCCAAGTCGATCGCCACGCTGTTCGAACTGTGCGACCGTCTGGAGATGCAGCTGATCATCGCGGCGCCGGAAAACATCAGCCCGGAGAAGGGCACCACCTATAAACTGGTGCGTAAGGTGTTTCAGAACCACGAGCATGTGCACGTGGTGGGGCTGCGCGGTTTCGCCGGCGAGCCGCCGGCGCTGGGTGCTGCGCCGGTTGAAACGCCGTAACGTAGAAAAACGCCCTAAAAATCCGAAAATAGCCGCCGCAGGGTGGCTATTTTTTTGTGCGCGTGGATGATAGTCCTGCTTTTTTATCCGTTGAAAAGCGGTTAGTTTAATCACATAAACAGTTATTCGGCGCCCGCAGGGCGAAACGGCCTTTCTGTTTGTATACTGAAACTATATGCAGTTTTTGACGTTTTTTTTGTGAGCATACAGGGGGCAAGGGATGTTGCTTAAAAAGGGAAACTCTCTACGACGTTTGGCGCTGAGTGGCGCTATCGCCTGTAGTCTTGTGTCGTCGTTTTCCGCATCGGCCACCGTCCCGGCGTTGCCGGTGGCATCAGCAGGCATGTCCGTTGCGCAGAGCCGTTCTGAACTGCTGGCCGCGTTGCCGCGCGGCATGGATTTGCACTACCTGTCCACGCTGGCGCCGCTGTATGCGGCGAATCACATGCAGCCGATGTGGCAAGATCGCGAAGCCGTTCAGCAGTTTCAGCAGCAGCTGGCCGAGCTGGCGATGTCCGGCGTGCAGCCACAGTTCACCCAATGGGTGAAGATGTTGACCGATCCGGCGCTCAGTGAAGCGGGCCGCGATGCGGTGCTGTCCGATGCGATGCTGGGCTATTTGCAGTTCGTCTCCGCCATCGGTGCCAACGGCAACAACTGGCTGTACAGCAATATTCCCTACAAGCTTGGCTTGCCGCCCACCGCGGTGATCAACCAATGGCAGCTGGCGGTGCGCCAGGCGCGTACTCTGAGCTACGTGAATTCGCTCGCGCCGCAGCATCCGCAATACGCCAAGATGCATCAGGCGCTGCGCGACATGCTGGCGGACAATCGTCCCTGGCCGCAGGTGGGCAGCGGCCCGAGCCTGCGTCCAGGCCAAATGAGCAATGATATTCCGGCGCTGCGTGAGATCCTGACGCGCACCGGTATGCTCGCCGCCTCGGCGCCGGAAGCGGATCCGGAACCGG
Organism: Serratia sp. TSO36; assembly: GCF_057808395.1. Classification (NCBI taxonomy): domain Bacteria; kingdom Pseudomonadati; phylum Pseudomonadota; class Gammaproteobacteria; order Enterobacterales; family Yersiniaceae; genus Serratia; species Serratia sp. TSO36. The sequence continues at coordinate 95,241 of NZ_JBJZOU010000011.1, forward strand.
CGGTGGTCTCGGCGAAGATCAATGAGCCCGACGACGGCGGGCTGACGGTAGACGAAGAGAAAAGCCGCGTGACGGTCAGCCCATCGGCAGCGCCGGTGACGGAGCTGACCGCGGAACAGACGCCGCCGCAGATTGGCAGCGTGGTGAGCGATAACCTCTATACCGACGAACTGGTGGAGGGTGTCAAGCGCTTCCAGAAATGGCAAGGGCTGACGGCGGATGGCGTGATCGGCGTGCGCACCCGCGAGTGGCTCAACGTGTCACCGAAAACCCGCGCCGCGCTGCTGGCGCTGAATATCCAGCGCCTGCGGATCCTGCCGGGGCATGTCGGTACCGGCATCATGGTGAACATTCCCAACTACTCGCTGACCTACTACCAGAACGGCAATGAGGTGCTGTCTTCCCGCGTTATCGTCGGGCGGCCGAGCCGCAAGACGCCGCTGATGAGCAGCGCGTTGAATAACGTGGTGGTCAACCCGCCGTGGAACGTACCGACTACCCTGGTGCGTGAGGACATTGTGCCGAAGGCGATGCGTGACGGTAACTACTTCCAGAAACACGGCTATACCGTGCTGTCGGGCTGGAGCAACGATGCGGAAGTGATCAACCCGGCGATGATCGACTGGAGCATGGTCTCTGCGCGCAACTTCCCGTATCGCGTGCGTCAGGCGCCGGGCGCCACCAACTCGCTGGGGCGCTTCAAGTTCAATATGCCGAGTTCGGACGCCATCTACCTGCACGATACCCCGAACCACAGCCTGTTCCAGAAAGACATCCGCGCGCTCAGCTCCGGCTGCGTGCGGGTGAACAAGGCTTCCGATTTGGCGAATATGCTGCTGCAGGACGCCGGCTGGAACAACAGCCGCGTATCTTCCACGCTGAAAGAAGGGAATACCACTTATGTGAATATTCGCCAGCGTATTCCCGTAAAACTGTATTATCTGACCGCCTGGGTTTCGGATGACGGCCAACCGCAATTCCGTACAGATATTTACAATTATGATAATACGGTGCGATCGGGCGCACAAATTTTGGCTCAGGCCAAAAAATTAATGCAGTAAATGCAGTAATTATAAATAAATAACGGTCAGAATGTTTGGCTATACCGCAGGCCCTCGTAGCCGGGGGCCTGTAAACCTAGGCGTATCGCGGGTTGACTCAGCATACGCAGGCGGTTATGGTTCGGACAGTGCGCTGCTTTGTGCATTTATTTTGACATTCTTGCCGGGTTTAACAGAGTCATGGACAAAATTGATCATCACCGCCGTAAATGGCTGGCGCTAGGTGGCGCCGCTATGGGCATAGCGCTGCTTCCAGGGCAGGCGTTTGCCAGTATTTCCACCGCTCGACCGCGTATTTTAGTGTTGAATAACCTGAATACCGGTGAATCTATTAAAGCCGAGTTCTTTGACGGCAAAGGTTACAATAAAGAAGAGTTGGTGCGGCTAAATCATCTGTTCCGCGATTATCGCGCCAACAAGGTTAAATCGATCGATCCCCGCTTGTTTGATCACCTCTATCGCCTGCAGGGGCTGCTGGGCACCAGCAAGCCGGTGCAGCTGATCTCCGGATACCGTTCCGTAGATACCAACAACGAACTGCGTGCGCATAGCCGCGGCGTGGCCAAGCACAGCTACCACACCAAAGGCCAAGCGATGGATTTCCATATCGAAGGCATCCAATTGAGTAATATCCGTAAAGCGGCGTTAAAAATGCGCGCCGGTGGTGTAGGATATTACCCACGTAGCAACTTCGTACACATCGATACCGGCCCGGTTCGGACCTGGTAATCGCTGTGCCATCAGTGAATAACGCCGCCCCTTGCGGATGCGGCGTTATTGTCGTTGGAGCCTTATGAAATACCATCTTATTCCCGTTACCGCCTTTAGCCAGAATTGCAGCCTGATTTGGTGCGAAAACACGCAGCAGGCGGCGTTGGTCGATCCCGGCGGTGAAGCCGAGAAAATCAAAGCGGAAGTCGCGCGGCAGGGGGTGACGATCACTCAGATTCTGCTGACGCACGGTCATTTGGATCACGTCGGTGCGGCGGCGGAGCTGGCGGACCATTATCAGGTGCCGATCTACGGCCCGGATAAAGAAGACGCGTTTTGGCTGGACGGTTTGCCGGCGCAGAGTCGGATGTTTGGACTGGAAGAGTGCGCGCCGCTGACGCCGACCCGCTGGCTGTTGGAAGGCGATGAGATGCAGGTGGGCGAGATGACGCTCAAGGTGTTGCATTGCCCTGGGCACACGCCGGGCCACATCGTCTTTATCAATGAGCAGGCGCGTTTGGCGCTGGTGGGCGACGTGCTGTTTAACGGTGGCGTGGGGCGCAGCGACTTCCCGCGCGGTGACCATCAGGCGCTGATCGCCTCTATTCGCACCAAACTGCTGCCGTTGGGCGACGACATGCGCTTTATTCCCGGCCACGGCCCGATGTCGACCTTCGGCCACGAGCGCCAGACCAACCCGTTCCTGCGCGAAGAGCCGGCGGTGTGGTAACGATTATTTCCCGGCAGAAATAATCAAGGGCGCATAGAGCGCCCTTTTTTACGATTTATGGCCTGCTTCGATGCCTTTAGAGCACGGCGACGATGGCTTCACACAGCGGCGCCATGTTGTCCGGCGTCATGCCGGCCACGTTCACCCGGCCCGAGTTCACGGCGTAGACGCCGAACTCTTCGCGCAGACGCAGCACCTGTTCTTTGGTCAGGCCGCTGAACGAGAACATGCCGTTCTGTTGGATGATGAAGCTGAAGTCCTGCTGCGCGCCTTTCTCCTGCAGGGTGTTCACGAACAGCTGACGCATGCGGTGAATACGCTGGCGCATGTCGGTCAGCTCCTGCTCCCACATCGCGCGTAGCGCATCGTTGCCCAGAATGGTGGCGACAACCGCCGCGCCGTGTGACGGCGGGTTGGAGTAGTTGGCGCGAATGGCCGCTTTCACCTGGCTGAAGGCGCGATCGGCGGTTTCGGCATCGGCAGCCACAAGGGTGCAAGCGCCGACGCGCTCATTGTACAGGCCGAAGTTTTTCGAGTAGGAGCTGGCAACGATCAGCTCTTGATGTTTGGCGGCGAAAATACGCAGGCCCTGCGCATCTTCTTCCAGACCGTTGGCGAAGCCCTGGTAGGCGAAATCGAACAGCGGCAGCCAGCCATTGGCGACGGAAAGCTCAGCCAGCTGTGCCCACTGTTCCGCCGTTGGATCGATACCGGTCGGGTTATGGCAGCAGCCGTGGAACAGCACCACATCACCGGCCTGTGCCTGTTTCAGGCTGTTCAGCAGGCCGTCAAAGTCCAACGCGTGGTTGGCGGCGTCGTAGTAGGCGTACTCCAGCACTTCCAGGCCTACGGCGCTAAAGACGTTCTTGTGGTTTGGCCAGCTTGGGTTGCTGATCCAGATGCGCTTGGCGCTGGTCTGGTTGGCGATAAAGTCTGCCGCCACGCGCAGGCCGCCGGTGCCGCCGGGCGTCTGTGCGGTACGCGCGCGCCGCGCGGTAACGATCGGGCTCTCTTTGCCGAACAGCAGCTCTTGCGTGCAGCTGGCGAACGCCGGGATGCCTTCAATGCCGAGATAGTTTTTGGTGGTCTCGTTTTCCAGCAGATACTGTTCAGCTTTTTTTACGCTGGTCAGCACCGGCGTTTTGCCGGTTTCGTCTTTATAAACGCCAATCCCTAAATTGATTTTATTCGGGCGGGCGTCGGCGCGGAAAATGTCGGTCAGGCCCAGGATCGGGTCGGCGGGTGCGGCGGTGATTTTTTCAAACATGTCAGGTGCTTCCAAATCTCGGAGTTAAGCAGACAGAAGCATCAGGGTAGCGCCAGTTATCGGCTTTGCCAACCGTTTGCGATAAAAACACCGCGATCTTGTGAACGGGAAGGATTCGACAGAAAAAATGATGGGGAAGGGGAAATCTGCAGGATAAAACGTTACCGGAAGACAAAAATAAAAACAGGGCCGAAGCCCTGTTTTTTAACTTAGCCGACGATAAACCGCCGTTAAGCGAGACAACTTAGAACTGGTACACCAGACCAACGGCTACGATATCGTCGGTAGCAGTGCCGGTTGCTTTGGTGAACTCGTTCTCATCCAGCAGGTTGATTTTGTAATCAACGTAGGTGGACATGTTTTTGTTGAAGTAGTAAGTGGTACCAACAGAAACATATTTAACCAGATCGGCATCGCCGCCGCCGAAGCTTGCATTGTGTGCGGTACGGCCAGCCAGGTTTTTGCCTTTAGACTGCAGGTAAGACACTTCTGGACGCAGACCGAAGTCGAATTGGTACTGTGCGGTCACTTCAAAGTTCTGAGTTTTGTTCGCAATGCCGCTATCGAAATCGCCATACGGAGTCATGTTGCGGGTTTCTGCGTACATCGCTGCCAGGTAGACGTTGTTGGCGTCGTATTTCGCGCCTACGGTCCAAGCGTCAGCCTTGTCGCCGCCAGCGGTAGACTGACGGGTCTGGGCATCTGTGCGGTCAGAGGACGCGTATGCAGCACCGAAGCTTACGCCTTCGCCGATGTCATACGTTGAAGACAGGCCCCAACCGTCGCCGTTTTGTTTCTTCAGCGCGCGGCCATCGTTTTCGTTCTTGCCCTGGTACTGAACGGCGAAGTTCAGACCGTCAACCAGACCGAAGAAGTTGTTGTTACGATAGGTCGCAACGCCGTTGGTACGGCCGGTCATGAAGTTGTCGGAGTAGGTGTAGGTATCGCCACCGAACTCTGGCAGCATATCGGTCCAGCCTTCCACGTCGTACAGTACGCCGTAGTTACGGCCGTAGTCGAAGGAGCCGTAGTCAGCGAATTTCAGACCGGCGAAGCCCAGACGGGTTTTGGTGCCTTCGGTGCCCTGAGATTCGGCGTGGTTGGACTGAACGTTGTATTCCCACTGGCCGTAACCGGTCAGTTGGTCAGTAATCTGGGTTTCACCTTTGAAGCCGAAACGAACATAGGTCTGATCGCCGTCATTGCCTTCGTCGTCGGAGAAGTAGTGCAGACCGTCAACTTTGCCGTACAGATCCAGCTTGTTGCCGTCTTTGTTGTAGATTTCAGCTGCGTTTGCTGCACCAGCAGCCAACAGAGCCGGGATAACCACTGCAAGAATGTTGCGCTTCATCATTATTACCCTCATTGGTGTTATTCGGACACCTTTGCCACTGCCGCCAATAATTCTTTGGGAACTATTGTTGATAGATTGGTGTCGTCCTGTGTCTGAACGCAGTGTTCCATTCACAGGCGGGTTAATCTAGGACGAAAATGATACCAATGTCCCAATCAGGTTGCAAAAGGAAAGTATGTGTAACCAAATGTAATTTTTCGGGAACTTTGTGATGTGCGTCAATATTAAAAAATGCGAAAGGCCAGCGAGGCTGGCCTTTGTTTTGTAACGAAATCGTTTAAAAAACGTTTGATCGTATGAATTAGAAGCTTGCGTTACGTGGTGTGCGTGGGAACGGGATCACATCGCGCACGTTTTGCACGCCGGTGACATAGGCGATTAAACGTTCAAAACCCAGGCCGAAACCGGAATGCGGCACGGTGCCGTAACGACGCAGATCGCGATACCACCAGTAGTCTTCTTTATTCAGACCCATCTCTTCCAGACGTTGATCGAGCATGTCGAGGCGTTCTTCACGCTGCGAACCGCCGATGATTTCACCGATGCCCGGCGCCAGCACGTCCATGGCCGCGACGGTTTTACCGTCTTCGTTCATGCGCATATAGAACGCTTTGATGTCTTTCGGGTAGTTCTTCACCACCACCGGCGCCTGGAAGTGTTTCTCCGCCAGATAACGTTCATGTTCGGAAGAGAGATCGATGCCCCAGGAAACCGGGTTTTCGAAGGTTTGGCCAGAGGCCAGCAGGATCTCAATGGCGTCGGTGTAGTCCACCTGGGCGAAATCGGAAGAGACGAAGCGCTCCAGACGAGAGATTGCGTCTTTATCCACGCGTTCGGCGAAGAATTTCAGATCGTCTGCACGTTCATCCAGCACCGCCTGGAACACATACTTCAGCATGCTTTCGGCCAGGCCGGCGACATCGTCCAGCGTCGCGAAGGCCACTTCCGGCTCGATCATCCAGAACTCCGCCAGGTGGCGGCTGGTGTTGGAGTTTTCGGCACGGAAGGTTGGGCCGAAGGTGTATACCTTGGACAGCGCACAGGCGTAGGTTTCGCCGTTCAGCTGGCCGGAAACGGTGAGGAAGGCTTCCTTACCGAAGAAGTCCTGGCTGAAATCGACGGCGCCCTTGTCGGTGCGCGGCAGGTTTTCCAGATCCAGCGTGGACACGCGGAACATCTCGCCGGCGCCTTCGGTGTCGGAGGCGGTGATCAGCGGGGTGGACACCCAGAAATAACCATTTTCATGGAAGAAGCGGTGGATCGCCTGCGCCAGGGTATGACGCACGCGCGCCACGGCGCCGATCAGATTGGTGCGCGGGCGCAGGTGGGCCACTTCGCGCAGGTATTCGATGCTGTGGCGTTTGGCCGCCATTGGGTAAGTATCCGGATCGTCGACCCAGCCGACCACGTTGATCGCGGTGGCCTGCAGCTCGAAGCTCTGGCCTTCGCCCGGTGAGGCGACGACCTTGCCGGTAACTTCAACTGAGCAACCGGTGGTCAGGTGCAGCACTTCATCCTGATAATTCGGCAGAGAATTATTAACGACGGCCTGTAACGGATCAAAGCAGGAACCGTCATAGACGGCCAGGAAGGAGATACCAGCTTTTGAATCTCTCCGGGTACGTACCCAGCCGCGTACGGTGACTTCACTGTCAACCGCAGCACGACCTTGCAGTACGTCGACTACAGGCACTACGCTCATAGATTTCTCTCTTTAATAATTTGGTTTAGAAATAGCTTACAACCCAAGAATATGGGGGTAATGGCTATGTTACTTGCCGCGGTGCAGAGCACAAGCAGAAATCATCGGATTGGCGCAACATTTATCGTGGCTGGCTGAAAAGAGGACTGTCGGGATAAAACAAAAAAGCCGGCGCCTGAACCGGGCCGGCTTTCTCTCTATATATAGAAGGCTCAGCTGGCTTTCTTCACCAGCGGCAGATCGAAGGCCTTGCGCAGGGCCCTGACGAACGCCTGATCCTGACAAATGGTTTTGCCGGGGCTGTCGGAGAGCTTGGCCACCGGCTTGCCTTTGCACTCGACCAGCTTGATCACGATATTCAGCGGTTTGACGCCGGGAATATCGCAGGTCAGGCGCGTGCCGATGCCGAAGCCGAGATTGATGCGCTGGTAGAAATGGCGATAGAGCGCCAGCGCTTTTTCCAGATCCAGGTTGTCCGAGAACACCAGCGTTTTGCTCATCGGATCGATGCCCAGCTTTTGATAATGGGCAATGGCCTTTTCACCCCACTCGACGGGATCGCCCGAATCATGGCGCAACCCCTGATAACGTTCGGCGAACTGAGGGCCGAAGTCGCGCAGGAAGGCATCCATGGTGATACAGTCGGTGAGCGCGATGCCAAGCTGATCCGGGTATTCATCCAACCAGGCTTGCAAGGCGGCGCGCTGGCTGTTGGCCAGCACCGGGCTTATTTGCTGATGCGCCTGGAACCACTCATGCGCCTGAGTGCCGACCGGCGCCAGGCCGAGCTGATGCGCCAGATCGTAATTGCTGGTGCCCGACAGGTACGGGAATTCGGTCTGCAAGGTGCTGACGATGGCCTGTTGCACGCCCTGAGAGAAACGGCGACGGGTGCCGAAGTCCATCAGCTTGAAGCGCGAAAGATCCAGATCGCCCGCCAGCGTCTTGAACTGAGCCAGCTTGGTTTGCAGATGCGCCACCGCCTGTTCCGGCGTCGCCAGCGGAGAGCGCCGACGGTGCACCACTTCGCTGATCACCGCCAGCAACGGCACTTCCCACATGATCACTTCACGCCAGGGGCCGGCGATGCGGATTTGCAGCTTGCCGTCGCGGCTGTCTATGGTGACCTGTTGCGGATCGTAGCGGAACGTTCGCAGCCAGCTCAGGTAATCCTGACGGAAGAAGGGCAGGCCCGAAAGATAAGCGAATTCGGCATCGGTCAGCGCCAGCCGGCTCATCAACGCCACCTGCGCGCGGATCTCGTCGGCATATTCGCCCAGCAGTTCGTCGCCGCGGCAGCGGAATTCCGCCGCCACGCTGATCGCGGGATAGCGATGGAACACTGCTTGCTGCATATGAAGCTTATAAGCATCGGTATCAAGCAGTGATGTCAAAATCGGGGAAGCGTATTGAGTCATAGCGCGTTACAGCATCCTCGTCAGGCGCGTGTCCAAATCCGGATAATCATAAAAGTGGGGGTGGAGTATACCCGGATTATCCTGTTATTGAAGCTGCATCACACCATAAATCACCAAAGCGGGTCGAGGATTAAACGTGCCTTTATGGCGGCCTGATAGCGGCGGGGAGGAAAAAAAGCCAGATATGCCTGTAAGGTGAATGACTTAGCCTAATTAGTCATAAAAATTATAATGTTAATTATTTTAAACAGCGAATCAGATATAGCCGGCCTGGGTATGCACGCTGACCCGATCCTTGCCGTTCTTTTTGCAAAAATAGAGCGCTTCGTCCGCCTGTTTGATCGCCGCCTGCAGCGCGGTGAATGCGTTGACCGGCGCAATGCCGCAGCTGGTGGTGAAACGCACTTGCCGTCCATCGGCCAGATTTAGCGTCAGGCGATGAGTGCGGGCGCGCAATTGCTCCATGATGTCCCGCGCGTTGTCCAACGAACAGTTGCCCAGCAGCACCGCGAACTCTTCGCCGCCGTAGCGGCAGAAGATGTCGCTGGCGCGGAACGCGCGTTGCAGCAGGTGGCCGAATGCCACCAGCGCCCGGTCGCCCACGTCGTGGCCGTAGCTGTCGTTGAGCTGTTTGAAGTTGTCGATGTCGATCAGGCAAAAGGCCTGCGGGTAGCTGCCGTCGCCCAGCAGCTGACATTCAAGGAAAAATTTACGGCGGTTGTAAATATTGGTGAGCGGATCGAGGAAAGAAGAGGCCTCGAGCTCTTTAATCAGCAGTTGTTTCTCGCTTTCCAGCGAGACCTTGTCCAACTGGTATTGCCTGAGCTGCTGAATGGCGTCGCTGATGGCGATCAATTCCTGGCTGTAGAAGGCGTCGTTGCGATCGATATTTATCTCGCCGCGCGACAGCCGCACGATATTGTTGTGGGTCTTGGTCAGCCAGCGGTTGATGCTGGTGCAGAACACCAGCGCCGGCAAAATGAACAGCAACACCACCAGGCCGGCGAGTGCAATCATGCCGTAAATGGTCGTCTGGCTGTCGTAAATCTTGTGACGCGACGCGAGGGTTTCCAGCTCGAAGCTGCGTTGATACAGCGCCTGCGAAAGCCCGCTCACATCGTCGACATAACGCGAAATAAGCGCGGTGGGGTAGGGCTGATGGGTATCGATAGCGGTGTACAGCCCATGGGTAATCTGCTGGAGGCGCTCAGCGGACACCTGGGCGAGCAATGCATTGACGATGTTGGTGATTTGTCCATCGTCGTAGTTGATCTTCATGAAGATCAATCGGGTGCTCAGCGCATTCAGCACGCCGGTCAGCTGAATGGACTTCAGGTAGGCGTCTTTGCGAACGAGCGGCCTGACGTTGACGTCGATAATCTGATCGCTCAATTCTGTCAGTGACATATTCAGCCGGTTATTAAGGCGGATGGCCTCGAGAAACATAAAAGAGTCGGTATCCACCATCCGGGTATCGTAGGTGTAGCGATAATAGCTCTTGCTGGTTTGCGAGATGTAATAGGCGCTGTTGATGTTGAACAGATTGGCGTTGGTGTTATTGACCTGCGAAAGCTGCAGGTTGTCATTATCCAGCAGCTGTTCCATCAGGCTGATCATCGACAGCGCGGCGATTTTTTGCCGAACCCCGAGCTGTCTGGCGACCTCATCGTCCAGATGTTCGCGGATGCGGGTAATTCTTTCGCGCGCCGCCCGATCGGCGGCCAAACATTGCGCTCGGGTGATTTGCGGATCGATCAGGCTCAAGCGTTTGAGGCGGTGCGCCTGCAACGCAGCCTGAAAGGCTTCGGAGATTTCTTTGGCGCGATCAATTTTGTACAGATTGAGTTGGTTATCGCGGTAGTCGGTATGGGCTTCGAGCAGCTCATCGACGATGAACAGAGAGAAGGAAGTCATCAGGCACAGGGTAAAAAAATAGATTGCGTATTTAATTTTCATAGTGCGAGTCATCCTGGGCCTGATGCCGCAATTATACCACCATGCCGCCTGCGTCGCCTCAACTATGCCGGCGCCCCCCGGTGGCGGTTTTTTAGCATTAAATGCTGATTTTTATTTAGCCATTGGTCACCTGCGCTATCGCCTGGCGGGCGATTTATGATTTGCCTCTGATTTCTCTCTCGTGGTCGCCCGGCGACTCTGGGCTTTTCGGCCAGCTGTGATACAGTTTATTCACAATTCAGGCCCACCGCGCGCCGCAGGGGAACACTCCGGCTGCGGTACGAAGCAGAAGAGCGGCCTGGCACCTATAACTCACCGAGACGTTTAAGGGTTTTTATGACACAACAGCCACAGGCAAAATACCGCCACGATTATCGCGCGCCCGATTACACCACGACCGATATCGATTTGGACTTCAGTCTGGACGCGGAAACCACGCGCGTGACCGCCGTCAGTAAAATCAAACGTCAGGGCGCGGCCGACGCACCGCTGGTGCTGGATGGCGAAGATCTGACGCTGGTGAGCATTCAGGTGGACGGCCAACCGTGGAGCGCCTACCGCCAGCAGGATAACCAGCTGATCATCGAAGCGTTGCCGGCACAATTCACTCTTACCATCGTCAACGACATTCACCCGGCGAAAAACACCGCGCTGGAAGGGCTGTACCTGTCCGGCGATGCGCTGTGCACGCAATGCGAAGCCGAAGGTTTCCACCACATTACCTATTATCAGGATCGCCCGGACGTGCTGGCGCGCTTTACCACCCGCATCGAGGCCGACAAGGCGCGCTATCCGTTCCTGCTGTCGAACGGCAACCGCATCGGCCAGGGCGAATTGGCCGATGGCCGCCACTGGGTGCAATGGCAGGATCCGTTCCCGAAACCTTGCTACCTGTTCGCGCTGGTGGCGGGAGACTTCGATGTGCTGCGCGACAGCTTCACCACCCGTTCCGGCCGTAAGGTCGCGCTGGAGCTGTTCGTCGATCGCGGCAACCTGGATCGCGCCGACTGGGCGATGACGTCATTGAAGAACTCGATGAAGTGGGACGAGACCCGCTTCGGCCTGGAATACGATCTCGACATTTATATGATTGTGGCGGTCGATTTCTTCAATATGGGCGCGATGGAGAACAAAGGGTTAAACATCTTTAACTCCAAATACGTGCTGGCGAAGGCGGAAACCGCCACCGACAAGGATTACCTGAACATTGAAGCGGTGATCGGCCACGAATACTTCCACAACTGGACCGGTAACCGCGTAACCTGCCGCGACTGGTTCCAGCTCAGCCTGAAAGAGGGGCTGACGGTGTTCCGCGACCAGGAGTTCAGTTCCGATCTGGGATCGCGTTCGGTCAACCGCATCGACAACGTGCGCGTGATGCGCGGCGCGCAGTTCGCCGAAGACGCCAGCCCGATGGCGCACGCCATCCGCCCGGACAAAGTGATCGAGATGAACAACTTCTACACCCTGACGGTGTATGAAAAGGGTTCCGAAGTGATCCGCATGATGCACACCTTGCTGGGGGAGGAGAACTTCCAGAAAGGGATGCAGCTCTATTTCGAACGCCACGACGGCAGCGCCGCCACCTGCGACGATTTCGTGCAGGCGATGGAGGACGCGTCCAACGTCGATCTGTCGCGCTTCCGCCGTTGGTATAGTCAGTCCGGCACGCCGCTGTTGACGGTGCGCGACGATTACGACGCGGAAACCCAGCAGTATCGCCTGCATGTCAGCCAGCAAACCGCGCCGACCGCCGATCAGCCGGAGAAATTGCCGCTGCATATCCCGCTGGATATCGAACTGTACGACAGCGAAGGCAACGTCATTCCACTGCAAAAGGGCGGCCTGCCGGTCAACAACGTGCTGAACGTCACCGAAGCGGAGCAGACCTTCGTGTTCGACGGCGTGGCGCATAAGCCGGTGCCGTCGCTGCTGCGCGAATTCTCCGCGCCGGTGAAGCTGGACTATCCGTACAGCGATCAGCAGCTGACCTTCCTGATGCAGCACGCGCGCAATGAATTTGCGCGTTGGGATGCAGCGCAGAGCCTGCTGGCGACCTATATCAAGCTGAACGTGGCGCGGCACCAGCAGAAGCAGCCGCTGTCGCTGCCGCTGCACGTGGCCGATGCGTTCCGTGCAGTGCTGCTGGACGAAAAACTGGATCCGGCGCTGGCGGCGCAGATCCTGACGTTGCCGTCGGAGAACGAAATCGCCGAGCTGTTCGCCACCATCGATCCGGAAGCGATCGCCGCGGTGCATGAAGCGATCGTTCGCTGCCTGGCGCGGGAGCTGGCCGATGAGTGGCTGGCGGTATATCACGCCAACAAGACCGACGGCTACCGCGTGGAGCACGCCGAGATCGCCAAGCGCGCCTTGCGCAATGTATGCCTGGGCTATCTGGCGTTCGGCGAAGATGTGGCGTTGGCGGACCAACTGGTAAGCGAACAGTATCGCCAGGCAGACAACATGACCGACTCGCTGGCGGCGCTGTCTGCTGCGGTCGCGGCCCAGCTGCCGTGCCGCGATGCGCTGCTGGCGGCGTTCGACGAGCGCTGGCATCAGGATGGTCTGGTGATGGATAAATGGTTCGTGCTGCAGGGCAGCAGCCCGGCGGCAGACGTGCTGAGCAAGGTGCGCGCGCTGCTGCAACACCGTTCGTTCAGCCTGAGCAACCCGAACCGCACCCGTTCGCTGATCGGCGGCTTCGCTTCCGGCAACCCGGCGGCGTTCCATGCCGCAGACGGCAGCGGCTATCAGTTCCTGGCGGAGATCCTCAGCGATCTCAACCAGCGCAACCCGCAGATCGCCGCGCGCCTGATTGAACCGCTGATTCGCCTGAAGCGTTACGACGCGGGCCGCCAGGCGCTGATGCGCAAGGCGCTGGAACAGCTGAAAGGATTGGAAAACCTGTCCGGCGATCTGTACGAGAAGATCAGCAAGGCGCTCGACGCCTGATCTTTTCGCGCTGAATAGATCAAGGGACGGCCTGCGCCGTCCCTTTTTTCATCCTTTCAATTCGCCGCCCGACGGCCGCTGGCCGCTGTGGCCGGCGGTGATAACACCCGCTCCAGCACTTCGGCCTCCAGTTCCGCCAGCCGTGCGGAACCCTTGCGGCGCGGCCGCGGCAGATCGAGAGTCAGATCCAGCCCGATGCGCCCCTCTTCGATCAGGATCACCCGATCCGCCAGCGCGATGGCTTCGCTGACGTCGTGCGTGACCAGCAGTACGGTAAAACCGTGCTGTTGCCACAGCGTTTCTATCAGCCCCTGCATCTCGATGCGCGTCAGGGCATCCAACGCCCCGAGCGGTTCGTCCAGCAGCAGCAGGCGGGGGCGGTGGATCAGCGCGCGCGCCAGGGCGACCCGCTGCTTTTGCCCGCCGGACAGCGCCGCCGGCCAGTCGCGGGCGCGATCCGCCAAGCCGACCGCGTCCAGCGCCTGCAGCGCCGCATCGCGCCACTGGCCGCGCAGCCCCAGGCCCACGTTGTCGATCACCGTTTTCCACGGCAGCAGGCGCGCATCCTGAAACATCAGCCGGGTATCCTCTTTAGCGGCGGCAAGCGGCGCGTTGCCGCTGAGCAGCGCGCCGCTGCTGGGCTGTTCCAGGCCGGCCAACAGGCGCAGCAGGGTGCTCTTGCCGCAGCCGCTGCGGCCGACCACCGCCACGAACTGCCCGGCGGAAATGCGCAGCTGAATATTGTCCAGCACGGTGCGGTTGCCGTAACCTTTGCCGATGGACTCCAGCGTCACCGGCGTGCCTTGCGCAAGGCGAGCGGGAAGGGTCATAGCGCTTCTCCCTGTTTCAGTTGATAGGCCGGATGCCAGCGCAACCAGACGCGCTCCAGCAGTTGCGCGCCCACGTCCGCCAGCTTGCCGAGCAGTGCGTACAGCACGATCGCCACCACCACCACGTCGGTTTGCAGGAATTCACGCGCGTTCATCGCCAGGTAGCCGATGCCCGAATTGGCCGAAATGGTTTCGGCGACGATCAGCGTCAGCCACATGAAGCCGAGAGCGAAACGCACGCCGACCATAATCGACGGCAGCGCGCCCGGCAGCACCACCTGCGTAAACAGGCGGAAACCGCTCAGGCCGTAGCTGCGGGCCATCTCCAACAGGCCGCGATCGATGTTCTTGATGCCGTGATAGGTATTGAGATAAATCGGGAACAGCGTACCGAGCGCCACCAGAAAGATCTTGGCGGATTCATCGATGCCGAACCACAGGATCACCAGCGGGATCAGCGCCAGGTGCGGCACGTTGCGGATCATTTGCACCGAGCTGTCCAGCAGGCGTTCGCCCCAGCGCGACAGCCCGGTAATAAAGCCGAGGATCAGCCCGATGCCGCCGCCGATGGCAAAGCCGATCAGCGCGCGCTGGCTGCTGATGCTCAGGTGCTGCCACAGTTCGCCGCTTTGGCTCAGGCTCCAGAAGGCGGCCAGCACCGCGCTCGGCGCCGGCAAAATGCGGTTGGACAGCCAGCCGGTTTCGACGGCGATCTGCCAGAGGATCACCAGCGCCAGCGGCAGCGCCCAGGGAGCCAGCCGATACAGGATGCGTTGCGCGTTCTTTGCCATCGGGGCGCTCCTCAGCTCTGCGACACTTTTTGCGGAACATAAATGTTGGCCACCACTTCGCCCTGCGGGCGCACCGGCTGAAGGCGCACGGGCGTTTCCTCCTGCGCCAGATCGAGGTGCGGGAACAGCAGTTCGCCGACGCGGTAGGCCTCTTCCAGATGCGGATAGCCGGAGAGAATAAAGGTGTCGATGCCCAGATCGGCATATTCCTGCATGCGCGCCGCGACCGTCGGGCCATCGCCCACCAGCGCGGTGCCGGCGCCGCCGCGCACCAGGCCGATGCCGGCCCACAGGTTCGGGCTGATCTCCAGGTTGTCCTTCTTGCCGCCGTGCAGCGCCGCCATGCGCCGTTGGCCGACGGAGTCGAAGCGCGCAAAGGCCTGCTGCGCGTCGGCGATGGTTTCCTCATCGAGATGTGCGATCAGCCGATCGGCGGCGCGCCAGGCCTCTTCGGTGGTTTCCCGCACGATGACATGCAGGCGGATACCGAAGCGTACCTGGCGGCCTTTCGCCGCCGCTTTGGCGCGCACCTCTTCGATTTTCTCTTTAACCTGCGCCGGCGGCTCTCCCCAGGTGAGATACATTTCTACCTGTTCGGCGGCCAGATCCTGCGCGGCGGCGGAGGATCCGCCGAAATAGAGCGGCGGGCGCGGCTGCTGCACCGGCGGGAACAGCAGTTTGGCGCCTTTCACCTGAATGTGCTTGCCGTCGAAATCGACGGTTTCGCCTTCCAGCACCCGGCGCCAAATGTGGGTGAACTCGGTTGAGGCTTCGTAGCGCTCTTCATGATTGAGATGCAACCCCTCCGCCGCCAGCTCTTCCGGATCGCCGCCGGTGACCAGATTGAACAACGCGCGCCCGTTGGACAGGCGATCCAGCGTCGCCGCCTGGCGCGCCGCCAGCGTAGGGGAGATGATGCCCGGCCGCAGCGCGACCAAAAACTTTAGCCGCTGGGTGACCGGGATCAGCGAGGCGGCCACCAGCCAGGAGTCTTCGCACGAGCGGCCGGTGGGGATCAATACGCCGCCGAATCCCAGCCGATCCGCCGCCTGGGCGATCTGCTGCAAGTAACCGTGATCGACGCTGCGCGCCCCCTGTGCGCTGCCGAGATAGTGGCCGTCGCCGTGGGTGGGTAAAAACCAGAAAACGTTCAGGCTCATCGTCAGTGTTCTCCCATTGTTTATTGCGCGCTTGGGCGCCAGATGCGTTGCGAGATGTCGACCTTCACCGGCACCAGCCGGTTGGCGTAAAACAGGTCGGCGGTTTGCTGCTGCGCGGCGATCGTCTGCGCATCGAGCGGTGTGATGGCGGTCGGCGGGCGGTGATCCAGATAGCTGGCGATCACCGGCTCCGGCAGCCCCATGGCGTTGGCCAGCAGGGTCACGCTTTGCGCCCGGTCGCTGCGGGTGAGCGCATCGGCCTGGGTCAGCACGGTCAGAACCTGGCTGATAAAGCTGCCGTTGGCTTCGGCGTAGGGGCGCGCCGCCAGATAGAAGGAACCGGTCTGGTTCAGATCGGTGCCGTCGCCGAGCACCCGTACGCCGCCCTGCAGCAGCGCGGCGGAATAATAAGGATCCCAGATGGCCCAGGCATCGACGTTGCCCTGCTGGAAGGCGGCGCGCGCATCGGCGGGGGTCAGATAGGCGGGCTGGATATCCGTAAATTTCAGGCCGGCCTTTTGCAGCGATCGCAACAGCAGGTTGTGCGAGCTGGATCCTTTCTGGAAAGCGACCTTATGGCCTTTCAGATCGGCGACGGTTTTGATCGGGCTGTTTTCCGGCACCAGGATCACCTCCGCCTTCGGTTTGGGCGGCTCAACGCCGACATACAGCAGGTCTGCGCCGGCGGCCTGCGCGAAGATCGGCGGAATATCGCCGGTGCTGCCCAGATCGATGCTGCCGACGTTCAAGGCCTCGAGCATTTGCGGGCCGGCGGGAAACTCGATCCAGCTGATGCGGGTGGCGGGGAAACGTTCCTCCAGCAGCCGGTGGCTCTTCGCCAGCACCAGGCTGACCGATCCTTTTTGGTAGCCGATGCGGAACTGCGCCGGATCCTGCGCAGCGGCGGCAGTGGCCCAAACCAACGACAGCAGGCCGGTGAAGGTAGCGGCGCTCAGCCAGCGCCGTAAAACGATGCGTTTTTTCATTCAGGCTCTCCTTTTCCAGGTGTTTCAGGCGGTCTGACGCGCCGCCAGCGGCGAGGCGACGCGCAGCGCGGGCGGTTTGCGGCGGCCAAGTGCCAGATAGAAACTGGCCAGCGCCTCTTCCAGCCGGGCGGCGACGGCGTCGGTGAGCGTGGCGCCTTCGCCGGCCAGTTGGATCTGGCTGTCGTCGGCGAACACGCCATGCAGCACCTCTTGCGCTTTCAGCGCCGCCAGCACCGGTTTCAGCGCGTAGTCCACCGCCAGCATGTGGCCGATCGAACCGCCGGTCGCCAGCGGCAGCACCACCTTATGATCCAGCGCGCGTTCCGGCAGCAGATCCAGCAGGGTTTTCAGCGCGCCGGAGAACGACGCTTTATAAACCGGCGTGGAAATCAGCAGGCCGTCGGCCTGTGCCAGCTGCTCGGCAAACGCCTTGATCGCCGGGCTGTTGAAGTTGGCGTACAGCAGGTCTTCGGCATCGAAGTCGTGCAGGGTATAAGCCGTCACTTCCACCCCTTGCTGCCGCAGCCAGTTCTGACTCAGCGCGAGCAGCGCGGCGGAACGTGATGGGATGCGTGGGCTGCCGGCCAGTGATATAACGCGCATTACCACTCCTTATAACTAAAAGTTAGGTTTAATTAGAAAATCAAAAGGAAGTGTTTTAAACCTACCAGCAACCGGGCGCGTTTTTTAAATCTCATTTTTTGATTTCGATATGCGCAAAAGCGGATTGGCGCCGATTTGGCGGTGAAGAGAGAAAACGATTGCGTAAAAACGGCTTTTTTTGCCTTTAATCAATTCCAATTGGGCGGGGGATACCGGATAATACGCCCCCGGTTTGCAACCGGGAAATCAGGAGAGTCCATGTACTACCCCCTCATCAGGAAAGCGTTGTTCCAGCTCGATCCCGAGCGCGCGCACGAAGTGACCTTTCGTCAGCTCAGCCGTATTACCGGCACCCCATTAGCGTTTCTTGTCCGTCAGTCCGTGCCGACCAAACCGGTCAGCTGCATGGGGCTGTCGTTCAAAAATCCGCTGGGATTGGCCGCCGGTCTGGATAAAAACGGCGAATGCATCGATGCGTTCGGCGCGATGGGCTTCGGCCATGTGGAAGTCGGCACCGTGACGCCGCGCCCGCAACCGGGCAACGACAAGCCGCGCTTGTTCCGCGTGGTTGAGGCGGAAGGCCTGATCAACCGCATGGGGTTCAATAACCATGGCGTGGACAATCTGGTTGAAAACGTTAAGAAATCCCATTTCGGCGGCATTCTTGGGATCAATATCGGCAAGAATAAAGACACCCCGGTCGAACAGGGTAAAGACGATTATTTGATCTGCATGGATAAAGTTTATCCGTATGCCGGTTATATCGCGATTAACATCTCTTCACCGAATACCCCGGGGTTACGATCCTTACAGTATGGCGAAGCGCTGGACGATCTTTTAGCTGCGATTAAAAATAAGCAGCAGGAATTACATGCGCGCCATCACAAATATGTGCCGGTGGCGGTAAAGATCGCGCCGGATCTTTCAGAAGAAGAATTGATCCAAATTGCCGATAGCCTGGTGCGGCATAATATCGATGGCGTGATCGCCACCAATACCACCTTGGATAGAAAATTGATCCAGGGATTAAATTACTGCGAACAAGCGGGCGGGTTAAGTGGGCGTCCGTTGCAATCACGCAGCACGGAAGTGATCCGTCGTCTTTCCACCGAACTGCAAGGACGCCTGCCGATTATCGGCGTGGGCGGCATCGATTCGCTGACGGCGGCGCGCGAAAAAATGGAGGCCGGCGCGAGCCTGCTGCAAATTTATTCCGGATTTATCTATCACGGCCCGCGTTTGATTAAAGATATCGTTACCCATATCTAATATTTTTCCTCTCATTTTATTCCGGGGGTTTATTTCTGCCCCCGGCTCGTCTATATTTTGTTCGTTAGCATAAATATCGTTCGCGGAATTATCCGATGTTTAAGCTATTTTATCGGTGATAAAATCGCCTTTTAGGGTGAGTGCGGCGTTGGCATAGGCAGCGAGAAGGATACGAAATGAAGATAAAACCTGACGATAATTGGCGTTGGTATTTTGATGCCGAACACGATCGGCTAATGCTGGATTTAGCTAATGGTATGATCTTCCGTTCACGTTTCCCGGCCAAAATGTTAACGCCGGACGCCTTCGATGAATGCGCTTTTTGCGTGGATGACGCCGCCCTTTATTTCACCTATGAAGAACAGTGCAAGCAGATCAAACTCAGCCATGAGCAGCGCGCCGAGCTGGTGTTGAATGCGCTGGTCGCCTACCGCTTCCTGAAACCGCTGATGCCGAAGAGCTGGCATTTCTCGCAGCAGCATTACCCGCTGCAGCCGAAAAACGGCGAGTTGGCGGCGGTGAAGGTGATGGAAAGCGGCGTGGAAGCGCGTTTGCTGGTGGTAGAGGCCGGGGATAACGCCAGTCTGTGCCTGCTGGCGCAAAATCAACTGACGGTCGCCGGCCGCACCATGGTATTGGGCGACGCCATCAAGGTGATGCACGATCGGCTGAAACCCTGCGCGCAGGATGAAAGCGCCGCCCCGGCTTACGACAGGGCGGTATAAGGCGGATTACGCCAACGTCAAATCACTTTTTGGGATACAGCTGCAGCACAGGATGGTGCCGTTGTCGCCCAGCGCGCTTTTCTTCAGCGGCGCGACCTCACCGCTCAACAACGTAATGCGGCAGCTGCCGCAAATCCCGGCGCGGCAGGAGTAAGGCACGCGAATGCCTTGCTGTTCCAGCTGTTCGAGCAGGATCTGCTGGTTGTTGCCGGTAAACACCTTTCCTTCATATTCGATAGTGACGCTGTGCTCGCTGTCTTGCGGCGCCTGCACGCTCTCCACCACTTTGCCGGCGCCATAAGGGCGCGGCGGCTTGGTCGACAGCACTTCCACCGTATCGCCCACGCGGATGATGCCGCTGCTGCGCGCGATCATGTTCTGGCCGAAATCGATATCGCCGTTGTCGGCGGAGCGGAATTTTTGCAGCGTACTCAGCGGTTCGCCGCTCGGGTGCTTGCGGCCGCGCTCGGTGCTGACGGTGGTGAGCACGCAGCGGCTGCAGGGTTTCACCAGATCGAACATCACATCGCCGACGCGGATCACCTGCCAACCGTCCTCGGCCCAGGCGGCTGCGCCGCTCACCACCAAATTGGGGCGGAACTGCTCCAGCTTGATGCTGCCGGGGCAACGCCGCTGCAGATCGTTGAACGAAGCCTGGTTAATCAGCAGATAAGGGTAGCCGTCGGCAAAGGTCAGCGGGATTTCGGGGTGTTTTTTCACCCGGCGGGTCAACTCCGGCCCCAGCCAGCGCAGCTGAACGTCGCGCTGGAAATAGCCGCTCAGCCAGCGGTTGATCTCATCCGGCGCGATCAGCGCGGTGAAATGGTTGCCCCACACCTCGGTCGGCTGCGGCGCGGCGGCGAAGTCGCTGAAGCGAATGGCGGCGCTTTCGCCGTCCGGCGCGCTCAGGAACAGCCCGTCCGGCAGCAGCGCCGGCGTGAACAGCACCATCTGCGGGTATTGGCGCGCGGTAATAAAGGTGCCATCCGGCTCGGTGATCATAAAGTTGCGGTCGAAGGCCAGACCGCTGCTGCCGACCTGGGCGTAAGAAAGCTGCAGACCGCGCAGTGATTTAACCGGATGGACGTAGAGTCTGGAAAGCGTGATCACCCTCATCTCCGTGCGATTATTAAATAGAAGGGAGCAACTTTATGACAAGCGGTGCGGATTAGCTATAATGCGCAACAATTTTCTTTTTGGTGATAAGCACGATATGAACTCTCTGTTTGCCAGCACGGCGCGTGGATTGGAAGAACTGTTAAAAAGCGAGCTGGAAGCGCTTGGCGCTCACGACTGCAAAGTGGTGCAGGGTGGGGTACATTTTCAGGGTGACGATCGTCTTCTGTACCAAAGCCTGCTGTGGAGCCGCCTGGCTTCGCGCATTCTGTTGCCGCTGAACGAATTCCGCGTGCACAGCGATCTGGATCTGTACCTCGGGGTACAGGCGATCGACTGGCCGAGCATTTTTGGCGTGGATAAAACCTTTGCCGTGCATTTCAGCGGCGTGAACGAAGAGATCCGCAACAGCCAGTATGGCGCGCTGAAGGTGAAAGACGCCATCGTCGACAGCTTCACCCGCAAACTCGACCAACGCCCGACGGTTGCCAAGCAGCAGCCGGATATTCGCGTTAACGTCTTCCTGCAACGCGATATGGCCAGCGTGGCCCTCGATCTGAGCGGTGAAGGCCTGCATCAGCGCGGCTACCGCGATCTCACCGGCCAGGCGCCGCTGAAGGAAAACCTGGCGGCCGCCATCGTGCTGCGTTCCGGCTGGCAGCCGGGCACGCCGATGCTCGATCCGATGTGCGGCTCCGGCACGCTGTTGATCGAAGCGGCGATGATCGCCGCCGATCGCGCGCCTGGCCTGCACCGCCAGCACTGGGGCTTCAGCGCCTGGAATGGCCACAACGCCGAACTGTGGCGTGAAGTCACCGCCGAAGCGCAGGTGCGCGCGCGCCGGGGCCTGCAGGAAACCGCCTCTCGCTTCTTCGGTTCCGATATCGATCGCCGGGTGATTGAGATGGCGCGCGGCAACGCCCGCCGCGCCGGCGTCGCCGAGCTGATCACTTTCAACGTCGGCGACGTGGCGCGGTTGACCAATCCGCTGCCGGAAGGCCCGCACGGCACCGTGATAAGCAACCCGCCGTACGGTGAGCGTCTGGAAAGCGAACCGGCGCTGATCGCGCTGCACAACATGCTGGGCCGCGTGATGAAAAGCGCCTTCGGCGGCTGGCAGCTTTCGCTGTTCAGCGCCTCGCCGGAGCTGTTGAGCTGCCTGCAGCTGCGCGCCGAGCGCCAGTTCAAGGCGAAAAACGGCCCGCTGGAGTGCGTGCAGAAAAACTATCAGCTGGCGGCGAACCCGGCCGGCGCCACTACCGGCGGCGTGCAGGTGGCGGAAGATTTCGCCAACCGTCTGCGCAAAAACTTGAAGAAGCTCGACAAGTGGGCGAAACAGCAGGGCATTGAATGCTACCGCCTGTACGATGCCGATCTGCCAGAATACAACGTCGCGGTGGATCGTTACGGCAGCAAGGTGGTGGTGCAGGAGTATGCGCCGCCGAAAACCGTCGATGCGCAGAAAGCGCGTCAACGCCTGTTCGATGTGATCAACGCGACGCTGGCGGTGCTGGAATTGCCATCGAATCAGCTGATCCTGAAAACTCGCGAGCGGCAGAAGGGCAAGAATCAGTACGAGAAGCTGGCGCAGAAGGGCGAGTTCCTGCTGGTGGAAGAGTATAACGCCAAACTGTGGGTTAACCTGACCGACTATCTCGATACCGGCCTGTTCCTCGATCACCGTATTGCGCGCCGCATGTTGGGCGAGATGAGCGGCGGCAAGGACTTCCTCAACCTGTTTGCCTATACCGGCACCGCCAGCGTGCACGCCGGGCTGGGCGGCGCGCGCAGCACCACCACGGTGGACATGTCGCGCACCTACCTGGAATGGGCGGAGAAGAACCTGCGCGCCAACGGCCTGACCGGCCGTCAGCATCGGCTGATCCAGGCCGACTGCCTGTCGTGGCTGAGCAACGCCAACGAACAGTTCGACGTGATCTTCATCGATCCGCCGACGTTCTCCAACTCCAAGCGGATGGAGAACACTTTTGACGTGCAGCGCGATCATCTGGCGCTGATGAAAGATTTGAAACGGTTGCTGCGCCGCAACGGAACCATCATGTTCTCGAACAACAAGCGCGGTTTCCAAATGGATATGGCAGGGCTGAGTGCGCTGGGCCTGGAGGCGAAAGAGATCACCGCCAAGACGCTGTCGCAGGACTTTGCCCGTAACCGTCAGATCCACAACTGCTGGCTGGTGACTCACGCCGGCGAAGGAAAATAATTACTATGTCGTTAATCAGCATGTCCGGCGCCTGGCTCTCTTTCAGCGATGCGCCGCTTTTAGACAACACCGAAATTCATATCGAAGACAACGAGCGCGTGTGTCTGGTCGGGCGCAACGGCGCCGGCAAATCCACGCTGCTGAAGATCCTCGGCAAAGAGATCCCGCTGGACGACGGCCGGGTGATCTACGAGCAGGATCTGATCGTGGCGCGCCTGCAACAGGATCCGCCGCGCAATATCGGCGGCAGCGTGTTCGACTTCGTGGCCGAAGGCGTCGCGGAGCAGGCGGAACACCTGAAGGCGTACCATGCGATTTCCCATCTGGTGGAGAGCGACCCGAGCGAGAAAAATCTGGCGCGCATGGCGCAAATCATGGAGATCCTCGATCACCAGGGGCTGTGGCAGCTCGACAGCCGCATCAGCGAAGTGCTGTTGCAGCTGGGGCTGAACGGCGACGCCGAGCTTTCCTCGCTGTCGGGCGGCTGGCTGCGTAAAGCGGCGCTGGGCCGCGCGCTGGTGAGCTCGCCGCGCGTGCTGTTGCTCGACGAACCGACCAACCACCTGGATATCGAAACCATCGACTGGCTGGAAGGCTTCCTGAAAGAGTTCGACGGCAGCATCGTCTTCATCTCGCACGACCGTTCGTTTATCCGCAACATGGCGACGCGCATCGTCGATCTGGATCGCGGCAAGCTGGTTTCCTGGCCGGGCAATTACGATCTGTATCTGCAGAGCAAAGAAGAAGCGCTGCGGGTGGAAGAGCTGCAAAACGCCGAGTTCGATCGCAAGCTGGCGCAGGAAGAGGTCTGGATCCGTCAGGGCATCAAGGCGCGCCGTACCCGTAACGAGGGCCGCGTGCGTGCGCTGAAGGCGCTGCGCGTCGAGCGTTCGCAGCGCCGCGAAGTGATGGGCACCGCCAAGATGCAGGTGGAAGAGGCGACCCGCTCCGGCAAAATCGTGTTCGAGCTGGAAAACGTCAATTATCAGGTGGGCGAAAAAGTGCTGGTGCGCGATTTTTCCGCCCAGGTACAGCGCGGCGACAAGATTGCGCTGGTGGGGCCGAACGGCTGCGGCAAAACCACGCTGCTGAAACTGATGCTCGGTCAGCTGAAAGCCGACAGCGGCCGCGTGCACTGCGGCACCAAGCTGGAAGTGGCCTATTTCGATCAGCACCGCGCGGATCTCGATCCGGAGCGCACGGTGATGGACAACCTGGCGGAAGGCAAACAGGAAGTGATGGTCAACGGTCGCCCTCGCCACGTATTGGGCTACCTGCAGGACTTCCTGTTCCACCCGAAACGCGCGATGACGCCGGTGAAGGCGCTGTCGGGCGGTGAGCGTAACCGCCTGCTGTTGGCTAAGCTGTTTCTGAAACCGAGCAATCTGCTGATCCTCGATGAACCAACCAACGATCTCGACGTCGAAACGCTGGAGCTGCTGGAAGAGCTGATCGACGGCTATCAGGGCACCGTGCTGCTGGTCAGCCACGATCGTCAGTTCGTCGACAACTCGGTGACCGAGTGTTGGATCTTCGAAGGCAACGGCGTGATCAACGCCTTCGTCGGCGGTTACTACGATGCGCATCATCAGCGCGCCACGGCGAAACCGATTCGTCAGGCGGCGCCGAGCGCGAGCAAACCGGCGGCGGAGAAAAAGGCCGAACAGCCGAAGAAAGCGGCGGCCAAGCTGAGTTACAACCTGCTGCGCGAACTGGAACAGTTGCCGCAGCGGCTCGAACAGCTGGAGGCGGAGATCGAAGCGCTGCAGGCGCAGATGAGCGACGCCGACTTCTTCACGCGGCCGCACAGCGAAACGCAACAAGTGCTGACGGCGCTGGCTAACGCCGAGCAGGCGCTCGAGCAGGCCTTCGCCCGCTGGGAAGAGTTGGAAGCGATGAAAAACGGCTGACCGTTGCGATACCGCCCGCGCGCTGCTGCGGGCGGTATCGACGTGCCGGTGAGCAACGTTATTTAGGAGGAATATGGTGTGTTCCCACAACAATCATCAGCAGCATAGTCATTCCGCACCTTCGGCGGAGCACCAGGATAACCTGATGCTGTGCCCGCAGTGCGACATGCTGGTGGCGCTGCCGCCGCTGGCCTATGGCAGCAAAGCGGTCTGTCCGCGCTGCAAAACCACGCTCAGCGCCCGCTGGGACGAGCCGCGCAAGCGGCCGATCGGTTACGCCCTCAGCGCCCTGTTCATGCTGGTGCTGGCCAACATTTTCCCGTTTATCAACATGCGCGTCG